>CAZBQG010000107.1:13949-14227 GCA_964493945.1 uncultured Rhodospirillaceae bacterium | reverse complement strand
TGAAAAATGGAATCACGTTCGAAAGGCAATGACAACAGAGTTCTTCAACACCCTCGGCTATGAAAGGTCCTCCCGGCTACCACTCTATAACAGCCGCTTTGCCCTCGGCAACGGACATTAATTTGACGTGGGGAGTTCAAATCCACTGGCCTAAAATTTTGGCATCATCTCCCGGTAACTATCTAGTAACTCCTTGAACTTTGGCGCTACTTTTCGTCCCGCTACGGCATGTGGAGCGCCATCGTCTTCGCTTTGGCCTTGGTATTCCTCAAGCGCCT
>CAZBQG010000107.1:0-13939 GCA_964493945.1 uncultured Rhodospirillaceae bacterium | reverse complement strand
CCTTGTAGCTATCGCGGGCAGTGACTCGTTCCCACCACGTCTGCACATGGGGCCGGCCGTCTATCCAAAGATCCAGCAATCGCAATAGATCTAGCACCTTGATGAAAGGAGCATGAGTAGTCTCGACCAAACTGATGTCATCACCCATAATCCATGGACGTCCATCGGAAAGAGTTTTCTCTGCCTTCGCAAAGATACGCTCCCAGGCACCAACGGCACGCAAGACATAAAGCGAATCCAGGCCTTCGCGAATGCAGGATTGTTGTCGATGAATGCGGTCAATATCTGTCACCTGGTTCCAGCGGGCTTCCATTTTCTCGATGGGTACAGCGAGGCGGAATTTGGTGACAAAGTTGATCGAAGCCGTTGCTTGATAGCCAGATTCGTCGCAATCCTTAATCCACTCGTCCATATAGGCCCGGTCTACGGGATCCACCGGAGTCAATGGCGGCGAGCTTTTGAGACCATCAATATAACGGCATATAATTGAAGACTCCCTTATTGCTTTGCCGTTATGAACCAGTGTGGGAACTTGGGACTTGGGATTGAGCTTCTGGTATTCCGGCGTGAACTGGTCACCGTTCATCAAAACAATTTTATGGGGCACCCAATCATTTATACCCTTTTCACCCAAGGTCATCACCGCCCGGTTGGAGCAGATCGAGTCAGCTTCTTCCAGATAATACAGTTCAAGCACCTCGCCACCCTGCAACTTCAATTTTTCCCGATATCACCATAAGCATTCACGGAACCGATGAAAAGAGTCCGGTTATGGCTGAGGCTGTTGAAAAAGTCCGTTGATAGGTGGTGCGAGGATTTGCCAGATTTAATTTTGCAAAGGACGAATGGCACCAGTGGTCGTCTTTACGGCCCTACGCAACGTCAGGACGAGGTTTTGGGTTCCTCTGCCGGTTCCTTCGTGTCGAAGGTACATGAAGCCAGCCAGTGGGCAAGAAATTTCGCGATTTGCGCCTGCAGAGGACTTTTTCAACAGCCTCGGCTAATTCCGGGTCTGATGACCTCTGTTCGTTCCCTGCCCCCAGGCACAGACTGGGCTATGACCCTATTACCCCGGAAATACCAAGATAATCCTTGCATTCCAAGGGCCGTCCACACATGAACTCCAGGTATTTGCCGTATTTGGGTGAATTCTTGAATGGCAGTTTTTTGATGACCTTGGTCAGGTTGTCGATGATCGCATCGCCTAAAAACGGGATCTTGCGCATGTTCTCCATGTTGTCGGTGAGCAACTGCAACGCCAGGCTTCTTTTGAAAGAGCCTTTGGTCAGCGTGGTCTGCGCAATCCCCACCGGCTCGGCGTTGCTTTCTGCGGTCCCGGCGGGCGTTGGGCCGAGGCCGGCGGTGGGCGCCAGCAAGGCGGCAAGGAAAAGAAGGGCAAAAAGTTTCCTGCCGCGGATGACAAGGATGCGGATTTTCTGGACGGTGATGTTCATTGGAAGCCCCCCTAATACATTCGACGCGCTGACAATGGCTCCTCCATCGGAGGATTGATTTTCCTGCCAGTGGTCAACACTGCCAGTTATAGAATGTTGCTTGGCGTGTTTATATATTGTCTGAAATCAAAAAAGGTTTCTGAGATATTTCTGAGCGAAGCTTTTTTTGCGGGCACGGGCAGAAATCAAAAATCTTGCCGGGCTGGACCCCTCGATCTCCACGACCGCCACCCGTCAACTTTGGCGCCGGCATCCAGGTACCAAAATAGTGGCGCCATTTGGGAGATGTGACTTCCGCTGTAGGCTAATTCCGGGCCTCATGGCCTCTGTTCGACAATACCCGCTTTGACCTCAGCACCGGACCCTCGGTCTTTTGATGTTCATTCCCTGCCCCAAGACATAGACCGGGCTATGACCCTATTACCCCGGAAATTACATGAATTCGTCGGTGACCAGGGGGAAGATGCGCTGATAAGCCTCGCCATGGACCATCTTGCGGTTGGAATTGCGCGACCCCTGCACGCCGCGTTGCAGGGCGACACGGGTGTAATATTCCCAAAGATATTCCTGCGCCTCCATGCATTCGAAGGCCTTTTTCTTGATCTCGAAAACCTCCGAGATATCCAGAAATAATTGTGGCCGCCAATTGCATTGTTCGGTCTGGTGGGGCTCGAACAGGAAGACGCCGGGGGCGCCGATCACCTTTTCCGGATATTTGTGGCCATGGGCCTGGGCGATGATGCGCGCCTCCTGGGTGACATGGGTGGCCAGGGGATGATCGAAATTGTAGGGGTCCTCCAGGGAATGGCTGAGCACCCATTCGGGACGCAGCGCGCGAAGCTCATCGGCCAGACGGTAGAGTACCTCGTCCGACACGCGCATGGGATAATCGCCGATATCGTAAAATTCGATTTCGCCGCCCAGCAAATCGGCGGCGCGCTTTGCTTCGTCTTCGCGGGCCGTCTTGACGGTTTGCAGGTCCATGCCGTCTTCGCGCCACATCTTGGCTGATTCGCCACGCTCGCCAAACGAAAGACAGATGATCTTCACCCGCCAGCCCCGCTTGGCATAAAGGGCCACGGCACCGCCCGCGCGCCAGACAAAGTCGGCCGAATGGGCGCTGACTACGAGCCCCGTTTTAGTTTCCGAATTGGCCATGTTTCCGCCTTTCCTCTTTGCTCTGATGCCCCCCCGCAGATGGGTGAACTATAAATCCAGGTCTCCGTCCAGGAAATTAAAAATAGCCCGGCTGCGACATTAAATTGACCCCCGTCCGGAACAACTATAAATAAAGGGATCAAACGGCGCCGGCTTTGGGCTTGATCGGGCCCGGGCATGGGGGGGCGATCCGCCGGACTAAAAAAGAAAGGTTCGGAAATGGAGCGATCGTTCCTCGAGGAAATAGAGCGCTTGCGCCTGGGCGATGGTGATCTGTTCCAGGGCGAAGGCATTCTGGCCGTGGCCAAGGCCTTGTTGCAATCGGGTGTATCTTATGTGGGCGGCTACCAGGGCGCGCCCATTTCCAGTCTTTTGGATGTTCTGGTCCAGGCCCGGGGGCTGATGGGCGAGATGGGCATCCATGTGGAAGCCAATGCCAATGAGGCCTCGGCGGCGGCCATGCTGGGTGCCTCCATCGCCTATCCCATGCGGGGCGCGGTTGCCTGGAAATCCATCGTCGGCACCAATGTGGCGGCCGATGCGCTTTCCAACCTGGCATCCGCCGGGGTCATGGGGGGCGCCATCGTGATTTCCGGCGCCGATTTCGGCGAAGGGTCCAGCGTCATTCAGGAACGGACCCAGGCTTTCGCCATGAAATCCACCATGTGGATGATGGATCCCCGGCCCGACCTGCCCAATATGGTCAACAGCGTGGAGAACGCCTTTGCCTTGTCGGAAGCCTCAAACACGCCGGTGATCCTGGAATTGCGAGTCCGCGCCTGTCATCTGCAGGGCGAATTCATCGCCAAGGACAATGTGGCGCCGCAAATTTCGACCCGGGAGAAATCCGATCCAGCCGATTTTCTTTATGACCGCTTGGCCCATCCCCCGTCCACCTTCATGCAGGAAATTAAGAAGCTTGATGACCGCTTGCCCGCCGCTCGGAAATTCATTCTGGAAAAAGGGCTCAATGAAGTGATCGGGGGGAATCTGGATAATATCGGCATTATTTTACAAGGCGGGCTTCACAATGCCCTAAGCCGGCGTCTGGCCAGCTTTGGCCTGGGGGACGATTTCGGCGCCAGCCGCATTCCTCTTCTGGTGCTCAACGTGACCCACCCCCTGGTGCCTGAACAGATCAGCGGGTTTTGCGCCGGCAAGGACGCAGTGCTCGTTCTGGAAGAAGGAAACCCCGAATATATCGAATTGCAGATCGGCAAGATTTTGCGCCAGGCCGACCTCCAAACAAAGGTCATGGGCAAGGATGTCATGCCTTTGTCCGGTGGTTATTCAGGAGAGGTGATTGCCCGGGGACTGGTGGATTTCCTGGGCGAGACCAATCCCGCCGGCCTGGAACTGGAGGCTCTGCGCGATCAGGCCGCCGCCGCCGCCGGCCGGGTGGAAAAGGCCCGCCATGCGCTGGACATCCATGTGCCGCCCCGCCCGCCCGGATTTTGTACGGGCTGCCCCGAGCGGCCGGTCTTCACGGCCATCAAGCTGCTCAAGGAAGAAATTGGCGATGTGCATATCTCGACCGATATCGGCTGTCATTCTTTTGCCACCTTCGAGCCCTTTTCCCTGGGCAATACCATTTTAGGCTATGGCATGAGCCTGGCCAGCTCCGCCGCCGTCATCCCCGTCCAGAAAAAGCGCCCCATCGCCATCATGGGCGATGGGGGCTTTTGGCATAACGGGCTGCAGACCGGCGTGATTTCCAACCTGTTCAATCAAAGCGACGGCATTCTGATCATCATGCAGAACGGCTATTCGTCTGCCACCGGCCAGCAATATATCCCGTCCAGCGGCCAGGTGACGGAAGTTGCCCCCATGACCGGCGAGATCGAAAATACCTTGCGGGGCCTGGGCGTGGAATGGCTGAAAAGCGTGCGCACCTATTCGGTGGAAGCCATGCTGGGCACCTTGCGCGAAGCCATGGAAACCGATGTGGGTGGCCTCAAGGTGATCATCGCCGATGCGGAATGCATGCTGGCCCGCCAACGCTGCCTGCGTCTGGCTGATGCCGAGCGCCTCAAATATGGCCAGCGGGTGGAAACGCCCCGCTTCGGGATCGATGATGAAGTCTGCACCGGGGATCATTCCTGCATCCGTCTGTCGGGCTGTCCATCTTTAACCCTGGCGCCCAACCCCGATCCCTTGCGCATCGAACCCATAGCCCAGGTGAACAATGGCTGTCTGGGTTGCGGGCTCTGCGGCGAGGTGGCCCATGCGGCCGTTACCTGCCCGTCCTTTTATGAGGCAAAGCGCATTCAGAACCCGGACGTGACAAGGCGCATTGGCAATGCCTTCAGACGGCATGTCATTGCCTGGATGACCGGTAAGGAGGCCAGCTCATGATGAACATGACAAGCACGGCGAAACCCGTCTCCCTGCTGATCGCGGCCCTGGGCGGCGAAGGCGGCGGCGTTTTGGTCGATTGGATCGTGGAAGCGGCCCGCAGCCAGGATTATCCGGTGCAGGCAACCTCCTTGCCCGGCGTCTCCCAACGGACCGGGGCCACCACTTATTACGTGGAATTGGCGCCCGAGGCGCAGGCTCCCGGCCAGCCCAGGCGTATGCTGTCCCTGGCCCCCGTTCCGGGCGAGGTGGATTTGCTGGTGGCCAGTGAATTGGCCGAAGGCGCCAGGGCGCTCCAGGCCGGGTTCATCACGCCCGACCGCACAATTTTGCTGGCTTCCACGCACCGGGTCTATCTCAACACCGAAAAAATCGCCATGGGTGATGGCCGGCTAGATGTGGGCAAACTGCGCGACGCCCTCATGGCCAATGCCAAGACTGCGATCCTGTTCGATGCGGACAAAATGGCCAATGAGGCGGGCACCATCGTCAATGCGGTTTTGCTGGGCGCCA
This sequence comes from uncultured Rhodospirillaceae bacterium, assembly GCA_964493945.1. Lineage (GTDB taxonomy): Bacteria > Pseudomonadota > Alphaproteobacteria > Rhodospirillales > UBA2165 > CAZBQG01. The sequence continues at coordinate 8,459 of CAZBQG010000107.1, read as the reverse complement.
TATCGGCCAGCGGTGTGCTGAACATCCCCGAAATCGCTTTCCGCGCCGCCATTGAATGCACCGGCAAGGCGGTAGGGGCCAATCTGGCAGGCTTCACCGCCGGGCTTGAGGCCGGCCAAAGTGAGACCGAAGCCACGACCCCGGCGCCCTTTGAAGACCAGGCCGCCAATGAATTCCCCGCGGATGCCCGCCAGGTTATCGGCGAGGGGGTCAAGCGGCTGCTGGATTATCAGGGCCAGGCTTATGTGAAGCTGTATCTGGACCGTCTGGCACCATTCGCCGGCGGTGATGGCGATCTTTGCCGGGAAGTGGCCTGCCATCTGGCGCTCCGCATGTCATATGAAGATGTGATCCGCGTTGCCCAGGCCAAAACCCGTCCGGGCCGCTTGCGGCGCATCGAGGGTGAGACGGGCGCCGGGCCAAAGGATCATCTGGAAGTCACCGAATTCCTTAAACCCGGCATTGCCGAAATCAGCGATCTGCTGCCCCCTGCCCTGGCCCGGGCACTTTTGGGTTGGGCTGAACGGACGGGAAGGCTCGAAAATCTGTACTTTCCCATGCAGCTCCGCTCAACATCTATTTCCGGGTTCCTAAAACTGCGCCTGTTGACCGGGCTCCGCTGGTGGCGGCCCCGGAGCTACCGATATGGCCAGGCGCAATCCAACATCGAAAGCTGGCTGGAACTGGTTGGCGATGCGGCGGATCAGGCACCGGCATTGGGTCTGGAAGTGGCCCGGTTGGCCGGGCTGATCAAGGGGTATGGGCAAACCCACCGGCGGGGATTGCGTAATTACCTGGCCATCACCGAAGGTTTGGTGCGCCCCTTGCTTCAATCGGGCGCGGGTGGGTCCAGGGCGGCGGAACAAATTGCCGAGGCAGGGCGGGCTGCGCTGGCCGATACGGAAGGGAACAGTCTTGAGAAACTGTTGGCCGGCCAGGAAAAAGAATTGCTGGCCGCGGCACAATAAGAAATCAGTCCTCATCCCTGCCTCACCTTCCCCTTTGCCACCGCAAGCCTTGGACTGGGCCTAGGGCGGCAAGGGGAAATGTTCAAGCAGAGCTCATGACGCAGACCGCCGCCGGGTCGAACTGGTCCAGCTTTTCGGTGCGGACCCGGGTGAGCCCGGCCCGGCCCATGGCCGCTTCAATGCTTTCGGCCATGGCCATGGATGCCGCATCGGTCTTCTTGCCGAGCCTGGGCTGATGGGTGATGGCCAGAACGCCTCCCTCGGCCAGCAGGGCGCGCAGGGTTTTGAAACTGCTTCCGCATCATCCCAGAACATGGCCACATTGACGCCGTATATCTTGTCGAAGGGTCCGGTCAGACCGGCGGGTGGTGAGGGATCCGAGATTGATCCCTGAACCAGCGTCACGTGCCCCTGGTCGATGGCCTCCCGGTTGCGCCGGGCCGCCTGTTGGCCCATGGCGGCGGAATGATCCAGGCCCATGATCCGCCCCTTGGTCACTTTTTTCACAACGCCTTCCAACCCGATGCCGGGGCCGTGGCCGATTTCCAGCACATTGTCCTCAGGGTTCAGGCTCAGCAGATCGATGGTCCAGCTATTGCGCAGCCGGTTAGAAGGGCGGTTGCCCATGATCCAGCCGGCAGCCGCCCGATAAGGCCGCGCGGTTGTCCAAACTGGCTTACGAGGTAGGATTTGGCAGGCATTTTCCTTCTCTCCTGATTTAATTTCGGTTGGCTTGCTGTGGTTTTTATATGGTCGACAATCATACTGTCATAATGACAATAAACTTGTCAATAAAAAATGACAATATAGGTGCTATATGTTAGGTTTGACCTTTATCCAGCGGAGAAGGTAGTGGGTGCCAATACCATAGAGCTTTACAAAATGATCCTAGCCATCCGGGCCAATTTTCAGAATCTCAAAGCCCTCGGCGATGAGCTGCATCGGGAGGCGGGCATCACCACATCCATGCGCGCCGTCCTGGAGTATCTTCATGGCGGTGAGCCGGACACGGTTCCCCACATCGCGCGGGCCAAGGAGGTCAGCCGTCAGCATATTCAAAAACTGGTGGACGGGTTAGCCGCCCGGGGTTTGGTGGAATTCATCCCCAACCCGGCCCATCGGCGCTCCCAGTACGTTGGATTGACGCTTGCGGGCAAGCAAGCTTTCCAGGCAATACTGGACCGGGAGAAAGCAGTTCTCAGGTCACTTTCCGGAGGCATGGGCGAAGAGGGCGTGGCGGTAGCCCTGAATTCAATGGATCAATTGCTGGGCCTGGTCAAAAAGGAACTGGTGCGGGAAAGGGCGGCAACAACGGAGGGGAGGACCCATGAGTAAGGTGGCGGAACATTACGAAAATCTGCTGGCCGATCACTATTCCTGGATGTTCGACGATTTCGATGCCAAGGCCGCTCAGCAAAAGGCGCTTTTGGAAAACCTGGGTATTGGGCCGGGCGATGGTGCCAAGGCCATTGATCTGGGATGCGGGTCCGGTTTTCAGAGCCTGGCCCTGGCCGAACTGGGCTACCGGGTGCTGGCCGTGGACAGTTCCGAAAAACTGTTGACCGAACTGGCCAGGCGGGCGGGCGAAGCCCCCATCGAATGCGCCCATATGGATTTGCGCAGCCTTGATCCCGGTTTGATTAAGGATGCGGCTTTGGTGGTCTGCATGGGCGATACGCTGACCCATCTTGAAAACCTGCGTGAATTAAGAGAGCTTTTCGGCACTCTGGCCCATGGGCTCCAATCGGAAACCTGGCTCATACTCACCTTTCGCGATCTCAGCAATGAATTGACCGGCACCGAACGTTTTATCCCGCTCCGGAGCGATGGGGAGCGGATCATGACCTGCTTTTTGGAATATGAAGAGGACCGGGTTCTGGTTCATGATCTGGTGCATGTCCGGGATGGCTATGAATGGCGCCTCAAGAAAAGCAGCTATGCTAAGCTGCGCCTCAGTGGTGGGCAGGTGGCCGATCTGGTTCATGACGCGGGGTTTGGGGTCGATCTGATGAATACGGATAAGAGCATGGTCACTATCCAGGCCAGCAGAAACTGAAGGGGTTGGGAGAAATGGCGGAAAAACAAGTCTATCTGAACGGGGAATTCCTGCCCGAAAGCCAAGCCAAGGTACCGGCCACGGATTTGGGATTTTACGGTGGGGACGGCATTTACGAAGTGACACGCACTTTTGGGGCTAAGCTGTTCCGCCTCGACGCCCATCTGGACCGGCTGGAACGCTCCTTGGCCTATATCCGGCTCGATTGCGGATTGAGCCGGGATGAGCTTGAAAATCTGTCGAAGGAAATTATTACCCGCAATAAAGCGCTGCTGGGTGAGGGATGCGAATATGCCCTTTGGCATGTGATCAGCCGGGGCGGGCAATTCGGCGTTACCGATCCACCGCCGACGGTGGTTATGCATTGCGTCGATGTGAATTTCAAAGCCATCGCCAGGGGCTATCTGGATGGCCTCAAATTGGTCACCCCCGGCGTCAGGCGTACATCGGGGCAAAGCGTCGATCCCCGGGCCAAGGTGAACAGCCGCATGAACCAGGTGCAGGCCGCCCTGGAAGCCAAGCAACAAGACCCCGGCGCCATCCCCCTGTTGCTTGATCTGGACGGCAATCTGGCGGAGACCAACACGGCCAATTTCTTTTTCATCTCGGGCGGCAAGTTATTCACGCCCATGGCCCGCAACGTTCTGGGCGGCATCACCCGCATGACCGTCATGGAACTGGCTGCCGGTCTGGGGCTGGAGGTGGCGGAAGGGAATTACACGCCCTATGACGTCTATACCGCCGATGAAGCCTTCACCAGCGGCACCTCGGCAACCATCACGCCGGTCAAAAGCTTCAATGGCAAGATTGTGGGGGAAGGCCTGCCGGGCCCGGTGACGCTGAGCCTGATAAAGGCGTTCTCGGAACTGGCCGGTGTGGATTTCGTGGCCCAGGCGCTGGGCCATCTGGGCGGCAATGAAGGCCCGGATATGCTGGCCGAATGGAAACTCCGCCTTGAGGCTTGATCCCTATTCGGCGGCTTCGACGGTTTCGGGCGGCGTGAATGCGGTGATTTCGGGGGCTGGCCCGTCATGGCGTTCTATTTCCATCAGCGTACTTTGGGCTACCGGACCCTGAGCCAATTGAGAAGTGCCTTCGTCCCGGGTCAGCATGTTGGGATTGCCGTGCTTGTCCAGGCTGCCGATATCGCCGGGATCGGCCGGGTCGAACCAGGCTCCGGTGGCCAGGGCGGCCACGCCTTGGCGGATGGCATCGCTGATATGGGCGCCGGCCAGGCAACTGCCGCGCTCATTATGAACCCGGACGATCTCGCCCTCTTCAATGCCCCGCGCTTTGGCATCTTCCGGATTAATCTGAATGGCTTCCCGGCCTTGAACCTTGTGCTCGCGGCTGACCGTACCCACGTCTGCCTGGCTGTGCAGGCGCCAGCGGGGCTGGTTGGAAATCAGGTGCAAGGGATATTCCGCCGCCGCCGCGCCCAGCCATTCCTTGGGCGCCACCCAGACCGGATGGGGCCCGCAGCTTTCATATTCAAAGCCGCCGATGGTTTCCGAATAAATTTCGATCTTTCCCGACGGCGTCTTTAATGGATTGGCGTCGGGGTCGGCTCGGAAATCGCCGAACAAAACATAAGGCTCGGTGGGTTCGGGGAATTCCACATATCCTGCCTCCCAAAAGGCATCGAAGCTCGGCGTTTCGAACCCTGCCTGGGCCACTTTCTGGCGCCACACATCATAGACATGCCGCAGCCATTCGTTTTCCGTGCGTCCCTCGTTGAATTTCTCTCCCAGTCCCAGCCGCTCGGCCAAGCCGTTAATGATGGTGTAATCTGTGCGGGCATCGCCCACCGGCTCCACCGCCTTTTGCATGGCATAGAGGATGTTCTGGGCCCGGGCGCCGCCCAGATCGTTGCATTCAAGCTGGGTGGCTGCCGGCAGGACAATGTCGGCCCGCTTGGCCGCCGGCGTCCACCAGGGGTCCTGGATGATGATGGTTTCGGGCCGGGCCCAGGCCCCCAGAAGCCGGTTCAGATCCTGATGATGGTGAAAGATGTTGCCCCCCACCCAATAGATCAGCCGCACATCCGGATAGGTCAGATGCTGGCCGTTGAAATCATATTCACCGCTTGGCTCCAAAAGCATGTCACTGATGCGGGCACACGGAATGATGCTGCCTGAAGGGTTCTGGCCGGATGCCACGCCAGGTGCGGGCAGGGGAGTGTGCGGGTTGCCGTTGGACCCCTCCACCCCATAGCCATAGGAGATACCGGCGCCGGGCAGGCCGATCTGGCCCAGCATGGCGGCCAATACCGCACCCATCCAGAAGGGCTGCTCGCCCCGGTCGGCCCGCTGCACCGACCAGCTTATATTGATCATCGTGCGGGTGGCGGCCATGCGCCTTGCCAGGGCGCGGATGGTATCGCCATCCACTTCGCATATGGGTGCGGCCCAATCCGCATCCTTGGGCTGGCCGTCATCGGCGCCGGTCAGGTAGGGCAAGAATGCCTCGAACCCTACGCAATAGCGGGCCAGGAAACCCTGATCATGGAGCCCTTCGGCATAAAGCGTGTGCGCCAGTGCCAGCATTATGGCGGTGTCCGATCCGGGGCGCGCGGGAAGCCAAAGGGCGTCCAGAAAATTGGCCATGTCCCCCCGGTTGGGCCCGATATTGACGAACTCCGTACCGCTTTCCTTGATCCGTTTCAGCCATCCTTCCGCCGTATGCACCGAGCCGCCATGATCGATCTGCATGTTTTTGGCGGGCAGGCCCCCGAAACTGACCAGCAGCCCGCAGGCCTGCTCCAGGCTCGCCCAGGATGTGTGGGGCCCCCAGATGGGCTGCAACGAGCCCAGAATGTGGGGCACGATGATCATGCCGGCGGCGAAGCTGTAAGATGAGGTAGAGCCCGTGAACCCGCCCCACATATTGAGCATGCGGTGCAGATGGTTCTTGGCGCGTTGGAATTTTCCCGGACCACCCCAGCCATATGACCCCGCGAAGATGGCCTGATTGCCGTGATCGGTTTTCACGCGGCTGAGTTCACCCGCCACCAGATCCAGGGCCTCATCCCAGCTCACCTTGACGAAGGGCTCGGCGCCCCGTTTGGTCCGGTCGCTATCCGGGCCGTTTGCGTGATAGCCCGCCCGCACCATGGGCTGGGAAATACGGGTCTCGGTATGGGTGATGGAAGGAATGGTATGGATCAAGGGCGTGGGCGCCGGGTCCTTTTCAAAAGGGTGGACGCGCACCACGCGCCCGTCTTCCACATCGGCGCGGAAGATGCCCCAGTGTGATCCGTTGAGAACTGTTTTTTTTCCCTGCTTCATTTTCCCGTCTTTGTTTCCGCCCGCGTTTCCGCTTGGGCTTCTGCCAGATCGGCTTGCCGTTCACGGTAAGCGATATAAGTTGCGCTGGCAAAGATAGCCGTACCCCCGATCCAGGTCCAGATGGAGGGCACTTCGGCAAAGAATACAAAGCCGATCAGTGCCGCCCATAAAAGTTTGGTGAAATCGAAGGGCACCACCAGGGAGGCATCGGCATAACGCATGGCCTGGGCGAAGGCCAGATGCCCCATGGTCCCCACCGAGCCCAGCGCCGCCAGCCAGCCCAGCTGCACCCATGTGGGCCATTGCCAGACGAACAAAGCCGGCACCAGGGTAAAGGGCATGAGAAACAGAACCCCGTAAAGGGTAATGGTCAGGCTGGATTCAGTCCTGGCCAGGGATTTGATGACGATGATGGCGCAGGCCCAGATGGTGGCCGAGACCAGGGAATAGACAATGCCGATATTGATCTCGCCATAGCCCGGGCGGAGAATGACGATGGCGCCCCCGAACCCCACCAACAGCCCGATCCAGCGCCGGAGCCCCATGCGCTCGCCCAACAGCAAAATGGCCAGCAGGGTGGCGAACAAGGGCGTGGTGGCGGCCAATGCCGAAACCTTGGCGATGGGCACCAGGGTTAGGGCTACGAAAAAGAGCGTCATGGAGGTGGCGTTGAGGATGCCGCGCAAGGCCAAAAACCCGTAGCGGCGTGTTTTAAGGGGTTCCAGCCCATAGCGCATCAAAAAGGGCATCAGAGACAAAAACCCGAAAAAATTCCGGAAAAAAGCGATCTCAAACGGATGCATATCGGTGGACACATGGCGCACGCCCCCCGACATGGCGCCAAACATGGCCGTCGCCACCAGGACCATGGCGATCCCGCGCAAATTATTGGAAGGACTGGCGGCGGGCCGGTCCGCTGATGGCTCAGGCATGAAGGGGTCCCCGGTGGATGGCGGCTAATGCCAGCCGAGTGTACTTTCTTTTCGCCCTGGGGTAAGGATTTAATCCAATCTTGTCAGGAGGAAGATCATGCCGACAGTTCTGATTACCGGTGCCAACCGGGGCCTGGGCCTGGAATTCGCCCACCAATATGCCGCCCATGGCTGGCGGGTGATTGCCACCTGCCGCGATCCGAAGGCCGCCGGCGAATTGGCCGGGCTTAAAGGCGATGTGGAATTGGCGCCCCTGGATGTGACCGACACGGATGCCATTGCCCAATTGGCCGGGCGGCTGGACGGGGTTAGGATCGATCTGTTGTTGCTCAATGCCGGCATACATTTGCAAAAGCGTGCCGCCATGGCGGATATGGATTACGGTGATTGGGCCCGGGAGCTGGACGTCAATACCATCTCGCCACTCAAACTCGCGGCCGCCTTCACACCCCATGTTGCGGGCTCCCAATTGAAGCAGATCGTCGCCATATCGTCGGGCGCGGGCAGCACGTCCCGGACCAAGGTGGGCGATGATTATGCCTACCGTTCCTCCAAGGCGGGGCTCAACGCGGTGATGAAAATCCTCTCCGTCGAACTGGCGCCTAAGGAAATCACGGTGGTTTCCATCGGCCCCGGCCACACCGTCACCGATATGGGTGGCCCGGAGGCCCGCTACACCGCCGAAGACAGCGTCACCCGGGTGCGGGGCGTCATCGCCGGGCTCAGTTTCGCCGATAATGGGCGTTACATTTCCCGGGATGGGGAGGATATTCCCTGGTAGGGGGAGCGCAAAACGCAAGACCTGACCCCGATCTTGTGACCCCGCTCTTGGAGAGACGAAGGACTCTCTGGCTGGGAGAAATCACCGACTCCCCTTGCGGCCCGCCCCGGCGCTAAACTGACTGCGGCGGAGGTCCTTTATCCCAATATGGATGCCACTGAGAAGGATGAAAATATCCGAAATCAGGTGGCCCAATGCAAAAAGGCCCAGCTCTTCGATCCGGCCAGGGCCGGGGACAGGACCTATAGATATGATGTGCCCGACGGACTTTATACGCTGGACTACCGCGACCGCATCGCTGCCGCCGAGCGCAACCAAAAGGGATACAGGGAGGTCAGCCGCACCCGGCCGCCTTTTGAACATCACGTTTACATTGGCGGTGCCGGCGGTGCTCGATACCGCCGATACAAATGCCGGGCGCAGCATCATCGGTGT
>CAZBQG010000106.1:0-14244 GCA_964493945.1 uncultured Rhodospirillaceae bacterium | reverse complement strand
TTTGCAGCAACATCAAATTTACCCCTTGCCAAAAGGGAGCCGTCCACACATGACCCATGGCTTCGCCGCCACCCAATCCACCCTTCCACTGATCGGCGCCTCGGGCGCCATATCCGGGGTGCTGGGCGCCTATCTGGTGCTCCATCCCAAGGCCAGCGTACTGGTCCTGTTCATGAATTTCATCCCCATGCGCCTGCCGGCCTTCCTCGTCCTGCTCAGCTGGATCGGCTTTCAGTTTCTCAGCCTGGCAGGATCAACCGGAGGTGGCGAAACGGGCGGCACGGCCTGGTAGGCCCATATCGGAGGCTTTGGGGCGGGGATTATTCTGGTCCTGCCCTTCCGCGCACGGCTGCTGCCCAACATCATCGATGAGGACCAGTTCAGGCAGGACCAGCGCGACACCTTGATGGTCGAGACACGCCGCCACCGCAGCCGCTCCATGGTCCCCGAAACAAGACGCGGAGGGCGGCCTTGGGCTAGATTTCAGGGGCGTTATTTCTTTTTGGCCAGTTTATCCACCGCCGCCCTGATTTTCTTGATCTCTTTCAATTGGGCGACCTGGGCCAGGGCGATGGCCTCCATGGCGGCGGCGATGCGGGCATCGGGTGGTGCCACACCGATCGGCTCAAATTCCAGTTCCTCAGCCATTTCTTTCTCCTTCTACTTGGTTGAATTGCATTTCGGGCGGCGTAGTTTTTTTACCCTCCACAGATCGAATTTCATGAGCCCGAATCCCATTTCGATCTCGCCGGAAGCCATGATGCCGTTTTCGTAAACGATCGCCTTCAGGCCTAAAACCGCTTCCTCTATTTTTCCGCTTATCTGGTTTTTCATTTTCAGACCGCCAACCTGGACCTCCTTATGCCGGGCCTTTCCGGCCAGGAGATACACATCCCCTTGAAAGGCGCCCGACGCCTTGACCGGAGGCTATAGATAATGGTTGCCTTGATCACGCCATTGACCCCATCGAATTGGGAGTTGATATTTACGAATTTCCCGCGCCGGGCACGCTTTATGTACACGTCCTGGGCGGCCAGGGGAAAAAGAATCCCAGGATTCATTTTGACGATGCTTAATTCAGGCGCTTTGAAAATCCAGCGCCCGGGCCCCGTCGGCCCATCCCTGAGGACAAGGACGCTGGCAGATTGCTTCTTCTTTCCGGGCCTGGTTACATTGAGATTTATCTCGGGCCAATTCCCATCCCGGCCCTCCCGGTTCTCGGTTTCGCTTAAGATATCCATCTCGGGAACACCGGGTAGGGCGATTTTTATGGTAATGGTAGTCTTCTCCACCCAGCCTTGACAGAAGGCTTCCAGACGCCGGCGATAAGTAACGAACAAGGTGTCGGGAATTTGATCGACCCCTCGCAACTGCATATCGGCGTTATAGACCGCTTCATAAGGCAATGAGGTGCGGAAGCTGGGCTTGTGCGGCGCCGGGACCGAAGGCATCAGATCAGGGGGCAACCCTTTCAGTTGCAGGTCATGGAGAAAGCGCAGCGAGGGCACATCATTTTGGGTGCCCGCCTTGACGAGCCATCTGGCGGATTCGACCACATTCTTCTTCACCCCCTGGCCCTTTTTGTATTTGAGGGCCAAATTGTACTGCGCCGCCACCTGCCCCTTATCGGCCGCCTTGCGGTACCAACTCACCGCCTTTGCGTGATCGCGCTCCACCCCCCGGCCCAGCTCATAGAGCAATCCCAAATTTGACTGAGCGTCCATATGACCGGCGCGGGCGGCCTTGCCAAAAGCCTGGGCCGCGGTCTTGTAATCACCCTTACCATAGGATGCCACGCCATCCTCGAAGGGACCGGCAAAAGCCGCCCCGGCAAGGGTCAGGCTAAGGATAAGACTTGTGCCAAACAGCCGCATAACAACCTCTGGTCTGGTCTGATCCGATTATTGCACCACAGGAGCCACCAGACCAGCGTTCAGGTGCCCGGTAATTTGAACAATTCCAAGGCGTTGGTCCGCCCGATACGCAACCGGTCGCCTTCGCTGATCTCTGCCTTGTCGAACCAGATGGCGGCATCCTCCACCCCTTCGAAGGGATAATCGGTGGAAAATAGAATGCGTTCCGCTCCTATCTCGCCCATGGCGCCGACCAAAGTCGGGGTGTGGAAATTGCCCGATGTGGTCAGATGAAAATTGGCCCTGAAATATTCCGCCACCTTCTTTTTCGCCGGATAGGAGGGCGGCGCCTTGGTCCAGCCATTGCGGTTATCGATGCGCCACAGGCTGGCCGGTATTCCTTCGCCAAGATGGCCCAGGATGACGCCCAGATCCGGATATTTATCGAACAGGCCCGAACAGATTAGGCGAAGCGCATGCACCGCCGTTTCCTGCCCAAAGGCCCAAGTCGGCCCCAAAAGCCAAGGATGGCCATCGTAAATTTGCGCCATGAAGGGCAGCGGATTGCGGGGATGCAGATAAAAAGGCATACCCAGCCGTTCGGCTTCGCCCCAGAAGGGCCAATATTGTTCCAAATCCAGATAAACGGCGCTTTCCGCCTCATCGATCTGGGAAAAGCCGTTGACCAGCGCCCCCCGGAATCCCAGATCATTGATGCAGCGGCCTAATTCTGTGGCGGCCAAATCCGGGTCCTGCATGGGCAGGGCGGCCAGGGCCTGAAAGCGGTCGGGCCGGGCGGCGACCTGTTCGGCCAGAAAATCATTGGCCCGGCGGGCCACTTCCGCTGCCTTGGTCCTGTCGGGGATGGCCTGCACGGCGGGCGCGTTGAGCGACAGGATCATTATTTCAACACCCCCCTCATCCATTACCGCCAGGCGCTTTTCATGAATATCCAAAAGCCGGGATTTCAGCTCGGCCCAGGTGTGATCGGCGAGAAAACCAAATGAATCTTCGATGGTCTCGTCAGTTGCGAAATGCTCTTCCAGACCGACTTTACCGTCCATGGAATTTTCCCCGTTTGATTGTGCCGTGCCATAGTGAAGAACAATCCCGTTCTGGGCAACCTCCCCTTTCACCTTCGCCCGGCCAGCATGCTATAGTCCGGCCCACGAATTGGGGGAGAAACATTCATGGGCGTTCTTGGGCTGGGCCAGCCGGTACCGCGCACCGAGGATCCAAGACTTTTGCGGGGCAATGGGCGCTATATCGATGATATGGACGCGCCCGGCATGGTGCATGGTCATATTCTGAGAAGCCCCCATGCGCACGCAAAAATCCTATCCATGAACATAGAGGCGGCTGCCCGGGCGCCCGGTGTGCTTGCCGTGCTTACCGGTGAGGACTTGTCCCGCACCGGCCTGACCGCGCCCTGCCCCCAGGCGCCCCGCAAGCGATCAGACGGCGGGCCCGCCTTTATCGCGTCTCAGCCCCTGCTTGCCGGAAAGGAGGTTTTCTACACGGGTGAGCCGGTTGCCTTCATCATCGCCGAGAGCCTGTATCAGGCACTGGACGGGGCCGAACTTTTGGAGGTGGATTATGATCCCCTACCGGTGGGCGTCTCCAGCCTGGACAACCATTTGGGACGCGCCCCATCCTTGCGCACCGATTGCCCTGCCAATGAGGCTTTTTACCATCAGGTGGGCGATGCAAAGGCCGTGGCGGAAGCCTTCAATGGTGCCGCCCACAGGGTCCACCAGCAATTGGTAATCAACCGGGTCACCGCCGCCGCCATGGAAACTAGGGGCTGCATCGGCTGTTGGGACGGAAAAGAAGAACGGTATATCCTGGACGCCGCCACCCAAGGGCCCCATGCCGTGCGCCGCCATCTGGCCATCGAAGTGTTTGGAATACCCGAAGACGCTATCCAGGTGCGGGTTCCCGATGTGGGGGGCGGGTTCGGCATGAAGGGCGGCTATCAGGTGGAACATGCCCTGGTGCTTTGGGCCTCCCGCGAAGTTGGCCGGCCCGTGAAATGGGTCTCCAGCAGGGCCGAAGGCATGCTCAGCGATTTCCACGCCCGCGATATGATTTCGGATGCCGAACTGGCGCTGGACGAAGATGGGCGCTTTCTCGCCATGCGCAGCCGGGGCAGCACCAATATCGGCGCCTATTGGACAACGGACCGCAACGCGGCGGGCGGTGTCGTTTTTTTAGGTGTGATGGCCGGTTCCTACGCCACGCCGGCCATGCATGCCGGCGTGAATGTGCGTTATTCCAACCGCAATATCGTTGCCCCCTACCGGGGTGCGGGCCGCCCGGATTCGGCCTATCTGATGGAACGGATGATCGATGTGGCCGCCTTTCAGACCGGCATGGATGCCGCCCATTTGCGCCGCATCAACACCATTCCCGCCCAATCCATGCCCTATGTCACGCCCTTGGGCGATACATATGATTGCGGGGATTTCGGGGCCAATCTGGAAGAGGCCCTAAGCCGCGCCGATTATGAAGGCTTCCCCGGGCGGCGGACAGAATCCGCCGGGCGCGGCAAATTGCGGGGTATTGGCATTTCAAATTCGGTGGAGCCGGCGGGCGGCCAGCCCCTGGAAAGCGCCGAACTGCGTTTTGACGGAGAAGGCAATCTAAAGGTCTTGATCGGCACCCAGGATAGCGGCCAGGGGCACGCCACCATGTTCACACAGATGGTATCAGACGCCTTGGGTCTGGATTGGGACAGGGTGCGCATCATCGAAGGGGATACGGACCGCATCCGCATGGGCAGTGGTTCCTTCGGCGCCCGCTCCGCCCCCATCGGCGGCAGCGCCCTGATGAAGGCTGCGGACAAGATCATTGTGAAGGGCCGCCTGATCGCCGCCCATTTACTGGAAGCGGCGGAAAGTGATCTGGATTTCGCCGATGGGCAATTCTCGGTCGGCGGAACGGACAAACACATTTCTCTGGTAGAGGTGGCCAAATCCTCTTTTCAGTTGGCCAAAATGCCGCTGGACCTGGAGCCAGGACTTTATGAATTCGCCAGTTTCCGGGCGGAGAAAGCGACCTATCCAAATGGCTGTCATGTCTGCGAACTGGAGGTGGACCCGGAAACCGGCGCCACACGGCTTTTGGCCTATACCATGGTTGATGATGTGGGCCGGGTCATCAATCCATTATTATTGGCCGGCCAATTGGTGGGTGGTGCGGTGCAGGGCGCGGGTCAGGCGCTGATGGAAAATATTCATTACGATGATGAAAATGGGCAACTGCTGAGCGGCGGCTTTATGGATTACGCCATGCCCCGGGCCACGGATGTCTGCCCCTTCAGCATCCATGAAAATGAGATACTGACCGATGCCAATCCCATGGGCGTCAAGGGGGCTGCCGAAGCCGGAACCGTGGGCGCGCTATCGGCGGTGATGAACGCATTGAACAATGCCCTTGCACCTTTGGGCATCAGGCATTTGGATATGCCCGCAACCCCCGAACGGGTCTGGCGGGCGATCCGTAACGCCGGGAACGGGGCAAAAAACTAACAGGAGGAAAGATCATGGGTAAATTCGCTGTCGGCCAACCCGTACCCAGGACGGAAGATCCCCGCCTATTGCGCGGTGAAGGCCGCTTCATGGATGACGAGATATTGCACCGCATGGCGCACGGCCATGTGCTGCGCTCGCCCCACGCCCATGCCCGCATCATGCGCCTCGACGTCACAAAGGCCAAGGCGGCACCCGGCGTTGTCGGCGTGCTCACCGGTTCTGAATGGGCTGCAACCGGTTATGGCAGCCACGCCCCGCTGATTTCTTATTCCCGGCGGGATGGGCAAGCCATGTTTGAGACACCCCGCCCAGCGCTGGCCACCGACCGGGTCATGCATGTGGGGGATTGCGTGGCGCTTGTCGTGGCTGAAAGCGTCAACCTGGCCAAGGACGCAGCGGACCTGATCGAGGTCGATTATGACCTGCTGCCCTCCATCACTCAGGCCGAGTATGCGCGCCAACCCGGCGCACCTGTCCTCTGGAAAGATTGCCCGGACAATGAAAGCTTCTTCTTCGAGCAAGGCGACCGGGCCGCCATGGAAGCCGCCTTCGAAGGTGCCGATCACATCATCACGATGAAGTTCCAAGTCAACCGGGTCTCGCCCAACACCATGGAGCCCCGGGGCTGCATCGGCGAATATGACCGACGCGATCAGCGCTTCATCCTGCATTCGGGCGTCCAGCAGCCCTATGAGCTACGCCGCCAGATGGCCGATAAAATTTTTCACGTGCCCGAAACCCGCGTCCAGGTGGTGGCCGATGAGGTCGGCGGCAGCTTTGGCCTGAAGGGCGGTTATTCGCCCGAATACCCCCTCATGGTCTGGGCCGCCAAGGAATTCGGCCGCCCGGTCAAATGGGTCTGCGAGCGGTCAGACGGGCTGGCGTCGGATGAACATGACCGGGATCATGTGAACGAAGCTTCCCTGGCGCTCGATGCCAAGGGGAATTTTTTGGGCATCCGGGCATCGGGCATCACCAATCTGGGGGCCTATCTGGCCAGGTCCGGCATCGTCACGCCCACCTTCCATTGGGGTGGGCTGGCCGGCACTTATGTCACCCCCGCCATCCATGCGGAGGTTTCGTGCGTCTTCACCAACACCTCATCAAACGGCCCATACCGTGGATCGGGCCGCCCCGAAGCCTCTTATATTCTGGAGCAACTGATCGATCAGGCGGCCCGCGAAATGGGTATGGACCGGGCGGAACTCCGGCGCATGAACACCATCCCCGAATCCGCCATGCCGTTTAAGACGGGGCACACCTATACCTTCGATTGCGGTGATTTTCTCCGCAATTTGGAAGATTGTCTGAAGAATACGGATTACGAAAGTTTTGAGAACAGGCGTGCGGAAGCAAAAAACAGAGGCCAATTGCTGGGCATCGGCATCGCCAACATTATCGAGCAAACCGCCCAGGCCAATGGCGAGACGGTGGAGGTGCGCTTTGACTCATCGGGCGCGGTGACCGTTTCGGCGGGCTCCCTGTCCCATGGCCAGGGCCACGACACCATGTATAAAATTCTCATCAGTGATAAATTAGGCTTGGACGAGTCTGACATCCGCGTGGTCGAGGGCAACACCGATTTATTGCCCGACGGCGGCGGCACCTATGCCTCCAGGACAGCCGTTCTGGGCGGATCGGCCGCCGCCATTTCGGCGGATAAGGTCATCACCCGGGCCAAGACCATCGCCGCCCATCTGATGGAGGCGGCTGAAAGCGATGTGGATTTCGACGACGGCAATTTCACCGTGTCCGGCACGGATAAATCCGTCACCATCAAGGATGTTGCCAAGGCTGCCCATAATCCCTTCCAATTGCCGCCGGGCATGGAGATCGGCATTTTCGAGACCACCAGTTTCCTGCCAGGCGTTCCCAATTTCCCCAATGGCTGTCACATCGCCGAAGTTGAGGTGGACCCGGAAACCGGCAAATGCACCTTGTTACGCTATGTGGTGGTGGATGATGTGGGGACGGTGATCAATCTCCTCACCTTCGAAGGCCAGATCCATGGCGGCATCGGACAGGCGGTGGGGCAGGCTTTTACCGAACAGGTGGTTTACGACAAGGATTCAGGTCAATTGCTGACCGGGTCCTTCATGGATTACGGCATGCCCCGGGCCGACGATATGTGTCACTTTGAGTTGGCCAACAATCCGGTGCCGACGCCGACCAATCCCCTGGGCGTCAAAGGTGCGGGCGAGGCCGGCAATGTGGGTGGGCTGGCCGCCATCATGAATGCCGTGACCGATGCATTGGCGCCCCTGGGTGCGGCCCATATTGATATGCCGGCAACGCCTGAAAAAGTCTGGCGCGCGATCCAGGAAGCCCAGGCTGGCTGATCAGCCGGCGGCGTCGAACCGGCGGAGAACCTCGGTATCAAGCTCTATGGCCTCACCCAGCCAGAGTGCATTATCCGTATGATCTTCCAGCCCATTGCTCGTACCGGGATGGATGAGGATGGACAGGCCTTTGCGGTTGAGGCTTAGCCAGGGAACAAATTTAGTAAATTGATCCGTCTCGAACAGCACCTGATACATGGAAACGGGATGGGGCCCGACGGGCGCGTCATGCCAGCGCCCCACCGTCACGTCGAATTCGCGCTCGATCTGGCGGCGCAGATCGCCCGCATGTTTTTTCGACCCGCCGTCATAATAAACATGGGCGTGGTAGTGCTTGATATTCGCCGCCGGGCGCCAGTTGCCGGCACGCTGCATAAAGGGAAAATTCATTTTAACAGCACCTGATGGGCCAGCTTGTCGCCGTCGCTTACGGTGAGCCGCTTGTAGCCCAGCATGTGCAACAGATCGAAAAAGGTAAGAACCTCTCCCAGTTTGAATTCAGTGAAAATAGGCATGGTGCGGGCCATCTGGGTCAAGGTCGCGAGCAACCCGCGAATGCGGAACAGAGTGTTCAGCGTACCTTCCTGGTTGGCGACGATGATCAGTTTTTCGCCAAATTTACCCTTGACGAAAACCGAATATGGAGGCGCATAGGGGCGTTTCAGCATATGAACGTTGAGATTGACCACGAATTGAATCCGCTTGCCCTTGTCAACGCCGGACAGCGGCCGGGCGCGGGCCTTATAGGTCTCGATGGTCTGGGGTTTGGGATAATAGTATCCCACATGCCTGTCGCGCGCCTGGGCCCCATCTGGGGCGAGGTAGCAAAAGATTGTGGCCAGCAGAGCTGCCTTGGCAATTTGTTTCATCACAGTGGTATGTTCCCGTGCTTCTTCCATGGATTTTCAAGTTTCTTGTTGGCCAGCATGACCAGCGAGCGGCACAATCTGGCCCGCGTATTATGGGGCATGATCACATCATCGATATAGCCCCTTGTGCCGACCCGGAAGGGGTTGGCGAATTGATCCTGATATTCCTTTTCCCGCTCGGCGATTTTTTCCTCGTCATCCATATCCTGGCGGAAAATAATCTCGACGGCGCCCTTCGATCCCATGACCGCAATTTCCGCGCTGGGCCAGGCGAAATTCACATCGCCGCGCAGATGCTTGGAACTCATGACTATATAAGCCCCGCCATAGGCCTTGCGGGTGATCACCGTCAGCTTAGGCACGGTGGCCTCGGCGAAGGCATAAAGCAACTTGGCCCCATGGCGGATCAGGCCCCCATATTCTTGTTCGGTGCCGGGCAGAAAGCCGGGTACATCGACCAAGGATACAAGCGGAATATTGAAGCAATCGCAAAAGCGGATAAAGCGGGCCGCCTTGACCGAGGCATTGATGTCCAGGCAGCCGGCCAGCACCATGGGCTGATTGGCGATAAAGCCGACGGTCGATCCTTCGAGCCGGCCAAATCCGATGACCATATTGGCCGCATGTTCGGGCTGTAATTCGAAAAAATCCCCCTCATCCACCAGCTTCAGGATCAGCTCCTTCACGTCATAGGGCTCGTTGGGATTGGCCGGAACCAAGGTATCCAGGGAAGGCTCCTGGCGGCTGGGTGGATCGTCGGTTTCGCGGATCGGCGGTTTTTCCAGGTTGGAGCCCGGCAGGAAATCAATGAAGCGGCGCAATTGGCCGATGGCATCCACATCCGTCTCAAAGGCCCCATCGGCAACGCCTGAGCGGGTCATATGGGTGCTGGCCCCACCCAGTTCCTCCTGGGTTACCTCTTCATGGGTGACGGCCTTCACCACATCGGGCCCGGTGACGAACATGTAGGACGTATTGGCCACCATGAATATGAAATCCGTAGTCGCCGGCGAATAGACCGCTCCGCCCGCGCAGGGCCCCATGACCATGGAGATTTGCGGCACCACGCCCGAAGCCAGAACATTGCGCTGGAACACTTCGGCATAACCGGCCAGCGAGGAGACCCCTTCCTGGATGCGGGCACCGCCCGAATCATTGAGCCCGATGACCGGCGCCCCCACCGTCATGGCCTGATCCATGATCTTGCAGATTTTTTCGGCATGGGTTTCTGACAAGGAGCCGCCGAGGACGGTAAAATCCTGGCTGAACACGAAGACCAGCCGCCCATTGACCTTGCCGTAACCGGTAACCACCCCGTCGCCCGGTATGGATTTGTCCTCCATGCCGAAATCGGTGGAACGATGGGTGACGAACATGTCCCATTCTTCAAAGGTTCCGGCATCGAACAGAAGTTCCAGGCGCTCGCGCGCGGTGAGCTTGCCCCGCTGATGCTGGGCATCTACCCTTTTGGGCCCGCCACCTGCCCGGGCCTGGGCGCGGCGTTCTTCCAATTGACGGATAATTTCGTACATCGCTGCTCCAGCTTAACCTTATACCATCACGCCTTGCTGGCCAACAAAAGCAGGAACCTCTCCCCATCCGCCAAATCAAGGGCGATACGTTCCAGCCGGGCCCGGGCCTCGGCATCCTCGCCCCAGCGTTCCAATTGAAACAAATCATCAAGCAAAGCCAGATCGGCGGCCCGCTTGGCGTCGATGTGCCCGGCCTTGAGTGCCAGGGCAATGACCAGGGATTTGGATGCGGCCGCCAGGGCCGAAACCGCGGTCAACGCGAAAAGGTCCAATTCCTCCACCGCCCGGGTGAAACCATCCAGCACCGCCTGGGATTGATTGACCGGAACCACGCCATCGGTAACGGCAAGCGTCGCGCCCAGCCACTGGGCGGCCCAGTCCAGCATGGGCTGCCATTCCCCGGCTTCGCGCGCGGCCAATTCATCGGGACCGTTGGCGCGGTAACACATCAGATCGGTTGTCCCGAACATGACCGTCAGCCGCGTCATTTCGGCCAAGCGGGGCTCGATGCGATCAAGCGCCGTCGCGGCCATGCATGACAAGGGCATTTTGGCGGGCTCGATCGCCTCGCCATGGCTGGCCCACTCCCCAGCCATGGCTTGCGCCAAAGGCAGCGAAGGAACGACCAATTGCCGGGCACCAGGACTGGTCAAAAGCACGCCATCCAGCTCTACGCCATAGCCATCGGCCACGGATACGGCTTTGGCCGAATTGTAATCCCGCTTACCGCCGCTCCAATCGGTCATGGGGCGGCCCCTGCCAGCAGGGTTTCCAGGGCCTTTTGCATCTGGCCAAAGTCATCAATGATCAATTGGGCGCCGGCGTCCCGCAATTCATCCCGGGCGTGATAGCCCCAGGAAACACCCAGGGCAGAGGCGTGGGCATTGCCAGCCATCAGCATATCGTAACTGGTATCGCCAATCATCACGGTCCGGGCCGGCTCCGCACCGGTCTCGCTCATGGCCTGAAGCAGCATGCCGGGGGCTGGCTTGCCGGACGCCGTATCCACCGTCTGCAGGGTGGAGAAATATTTGTCTACGCCGTGACCGGTCAGCACTTCGGCCAGGCCCCGGCTGGATTTTCCGGTGGCCACCCCCAACATCCAGCCCGCCGCCGCCAAAGTTTCAATCACTTCCCTGGCGCCCTCGAACAAAGGCTCTTCATGCATCCCCTGCTGGCGCTGGGCGTAAGCCACGCCCCGATAGGCCTCGGCCAGATCCAAATGGGTTTGATGCTCCGCTTCGGGCAGAAGCTGGGCCATGGCATGGGACAATTCGAGCCCGATGATTCTCCGCACCGCATGGGGATCGGGCGCCTCCCGTCCTTCGGCCCGGAAGGCCTGACCCATGGCGTCCAGAATGGCATGCTGGGAATCAACCAAAGTGCCGTCACAATCGAATACGGCCAGGCGAATCGTTTCGCTCATGGGCTTCTTCCCCTCCGCCAAAACAAAAACCCCGCCGGTAAGGCGGGGTCAGGGCCGCTCCTGGCGCCCTTTGAGATCAGGAAAGGGGCTTGTTCACTTGCTTTGACAGACAGCCTACCGTGTCCCTGAAATCAAGGCCCTTATATTTGGCAAAGGCCACCTCGTTAATGCGATAGACCTGACGCTCGACCCGGTCGACGGCAATCCCGCTGCTGACCAGTTCCCGCCGATAAGTATTGGCTTCCTTGGTGCAGGAATAATAGCCCCGCACTATGGCCGATTGCCCACCCACTTCGGGGGCGCCGTAGCCATTGGTCAGACATTGCATGTAATCCGCGTGGGGGTCGCCGGCCGAGGCAAAGGGCGTACTTTGCCAAAACAGTGCCGTCGCCAGTACAACCGCCAACCCGATCAGGCCTAAACTTCCATGGCGCGTCATAGCGAAACCTCCTATCGACAATGAATATAGTATAGATTGATTTTCGGTGAAATTCAAGGGTGAGGCGGATCGATGAATAACTCCGGGAAGGCTGATTTGCTGGGCCCCGATGGGCCGAGAGCCCTGGCCGGGCTGGAGCTGGGCGGGGAGGCATGGCGTTTTTATGACCGCCTCGCCAATGAAGATGTGCCCCGCCGCGCCTGTGAACAATTCTCGATCCCCGGCAAGACCGGACATGGCTTTACGATGGCGGAAGGCCAAATCCTTCGCATTCAGTGCGACAAGGACAGCCAGGTGGCGGATTTTGTTCTTTTCAACCGGGAAGACCCGCGCGAGTATTTTTCC
Source organism: uncultured Rhodospirillaceae bacterium (assembly GCA_964493945.1). Classification (GTDB taxonomy): domain Bacteria; phylum Pseudomonadota; class Alphaproteobacteria; order Rhodospirillales; family UBA2165; genus CAZBQG01. Next base: position 1,908 of record CAZBQG010000106.1, on the reverse strand, counting down.
CAAAGCCGGACCCGGGGCGTTCATGGCAGCCATGTGACGGCGGGTGACCAGTTATGGAGCCACCCGGTTTACCGCCGGCCCATGCTGACCTTCATTGCCGATACGGTGGACCACACGCCTCGCCCCAGCGGCGCCGTGCCCCATGATCTTTTGTTCAATATGTGCGACGAATTCCTCCATTTCACGCGCACCGGTGAAATGGGCCTGCCCAATTGCCGTGACAATCTGACCAATGCGCTTGCCCCCTTTGGCATCGGGCCTCTTGAGGTACCGGACCCGCTAAATCTTTTCATGGTCACCGGTCTCAATGATAAAGGAAAAATGTTTTACGATCCGCCGGTGGCAATGGCCGGCAATTATGTTGAATTCTATGCCGAGATGGACGTGATATGCGCCCTTTCGGCCTGCCCCGGTGCCTGTTCAGGCCCCCAACCGGGCGGCTTGCGGGTGGAAATCTGGGACTGCGATGGGAGGAAAAAATGACCGAGGCTGGCAAAAGAGTGGATCAGGATGCCGTTAAGGCGCTCCTGGCCGAACTCACTAAGTTATTGGGCAAAGAACGAGTCTCCACCTCCCTGGCCCAACGGGAAAACCATGCCAGGGATTTTTCCTTCCACGATCTGTTGCCCGCCGACGGAGTGGCCTTCGCCAGAAGCAGTGATGAGGTAAGCGCCATCGTCAAGGCCGCTGCCCAACACCTTGTACCGGTCATTCCTTACGGCACCGGAACCTCGGTCGAAGGGCATCTGGCCGCCCCGCATGGTGGTATCTGCCTGGATTTGTCCCAAATGGACGAGGTGCTGGAAGTCAACGCCGTCGATATGGACGCCACCGTGCAGCCCGGCGTCACGCGAAAGAAGCTCAACGATTATCTCCGCGACACCGGATTGTTTTTCCCCATCGATCCCGGCGCCGATGCCTCCATCGGGGGCATGGCCGCGACCCGGGCATCGGGCACCAACGCGGTGCGTTACGGGACCATGCGCGAAAACGTGCTGGGGGTCGGTGCCGTGCTGGCCGATGGACGCATCATCCGCACCGGGCGCCGGGCCAGGAAATCATCCGCCGGCTATGACCTCACCCGTTTATTGATAGGATCGGAAGGCACCTTGGGCGTGATGACCTCCATCACTTTAAAGCTTTACGGCATTCCCGAAGCGGTGTCGGCGGCCGTTGTTTCCTTCGAGAGCCTTGCCGGTGCCGTCGATGCAGTGATCGCCACCATCCAATGGGGCCTGCCCATGGCCAGGATCGAGTTGCTGGATGAGGTTCAACTGGATGCGGTGAATAAATATTCCAATCTGGACTACCCGGTCAGGCCCACATTGTTTTTGGAATTCCACGGCTCCACCACCGGTGTGGAGGAACAGGCCGCCCGCATGGCGGAAATTTGCGCCGAACATGGGGGCGGCAATTTCAAATGGACGACGGATGAAGCGGAGCGCACCAAATTATGGCAGGCGCGCCACGATGCGGCCTATGCGGCCATCGCCCTCAGGCCGGGTTGCGCGGCCTTTGCCACCGATGTCTGCGTGCCCATTTCCAACCTGGCCCAATGCATCATGGAAACCAAAAAAGACCTGGAGGAAAGCCGCCTGACCGCCCCCATCGTCGGTCATGTCGGGGACGGCAATTTCCACACGGCCATGCTCATCGGCCCCGATGAGCGCGAGGCCGACCTGGAGGCCGCCAATGAGATCAACCGCCGCGTGGTGGAGCGCGCCCTGGCCCTGGACGGCACCTGCACCGGGGAGCATGGCGTGGGGATAGGCAAGATGAAATTCCTGGAAGCCGAACATGGGGAGGGCTGGAATGTGATGAGCGACATCAAACGCGCCCTCGATCCCCTGAACATCTGGACGCCCCCATTTACCTCGCTTGATTACCTGATTTGTGATTCACTCTGAT
>CAZBQG010000105.1:0-14350 GCA_964493945.1 uncultured Rhodospirillaceae bacterium | reverse complement strand
AAAAAGCGTGAACCCTTTTGTGGAAATACTGAAAAATCTAGGGCCGGCCCGGCTGATGGTGATGGGCGTGGTGGTGATGGTGATGTTCGTGTTTATCGCCTTCATGGCCTCGCGTCTGACCGGCACGAATATGGATCTTCTCTATTCTGGATTAACACCGGGTGATTCAAATCAGATTCTTGCCCAGTTGCAGCAGATAAACGTCCCCCACGAAGTCAAGGAGAACGGCGCCACGATCAATATCAAATCCAGCGAAGTGGGCAGGGTCCGCCTGGCCCTTGCCGCGGAGGGGCTCCCCGGTTCCGGCTCTATCGGTTACGAAATTTTTGATAAAACCAGCGGGTTGGGATCAACCAGCTTCGTTCAGGACCTGAAGGCGAAACGAGCCCTGGAAGGAGAGTTGGAGCGAACCATCAAAGAAATGAAGATCGTCAGATCGGCCAGGATCCATCTCGTCCTGCCCAAACGCCAATTATTCAGCCGTGAACAGCAAGAAGCCACGGCTTCGGTTACCTTGAAGATAAGGGGCTCCGCCCTTTCGCGCGAACAGGTCTCCTCCATCCAGCATCTGATCGCGGCCGCCGTTCCCAAACTCAACCCCAAACGGGTCTCGGTCATCGATGACCGGGGGAATCTATTGGCCCGGGGAACCGACGACGACGAAGAAGGCGTTGCCTCGGAAGACCTGGAAAACCGCCTGATCACCTTCCAAAACAAGTTGGAAGAAAAAATAAATCAGCTCATCGGCAAGACCGTTGGAAGTTCGAACGTTCAATCCAAGGTTACCGCCATACTGGACTTCGATAAAATTACCACCACCGAAGAGCTTTTCGATCCGGAAGGGCAGGTGGTCCGCTCAACCGAAACCAATGAAGAACAGTCCCAAAGTGACGAAAATCAAGGGACGCAACCCGTAACCGTTGCCCAGAATCTGCCCGACGGCACAGGCTCGGAGGACGGAGGCCCGCGGGCATCCAACCGGGAGAGCAGGACCTCGGAAATGGTCAATTTCGAGATTTCAAAAAAGGTCATCAACCATGTACGCGAATTGGGGGTCGTGAGACGGCTTTCCGTCGCCGTGATGGTCGATGGCATTACGGGCCGGGACGAGGAGGGTGAACCCACCTATACCAAGCGTCCACAGGCTGAAATGGAAAAACTGGCGCAGCTTGTGCGGACCGCTGTCGGATTTGATTCGCAACGCGGCGACACCGTCGATGTCATCGAAATGCGGTTCATCGATGTGGAGGAATTGCCCGAAGTTGAGTTGGACCTGTTTTTCGGTCTGCAGAAACAGGATCTGGTGCATTTTTCCGAGGTCATTGTTCTGGCGATCCTGGCCATTCTCGTCATTTTACTGGTCGTCCGGCCCGTGGTCTCCAGAATCTTCGAGTATATTCCGGTAGCCACCGCGGCGGCCGAACGCAGATTGCTGGAAGAACAGGCCGCGGCACCCGCCATCGCACCGCCCGAGGAAGAAGAAAAAGTCGACGAGTTCGAGGAACTCATCGATATCGACCGGGTCGAGGGCCGGGTGCGCGCTTCGTCGGTGAAAAAAGTTGGCGAGATCGTGGAAAAACATCCGGAGGAAGCACTTTCGATCATCCGGACCTGGATGTACCAGGAGAATTAGACCCAGAAAGATTAGGCCCAAAAAGATTAGGATATGCGGGAAATCTGAACTATGACACGATCTTTAGAGACCTATCGGAAGCTGGATGGTGGCCAAAAAGCGGCTATTTTCATGCTGGCCCTGCCCCAGGAATATGCGGCCAAGCTTTTTAGCCGCATGGACCAGGAAGAAATAAAGGATTTGTCCATGTCCATGGCCAATCTGGGCAGTATCGACGCCACCGTGGTCGAGCAGCTTTTTCTCGAATTCACCGACCAACTTTCGTCAACCGGCTCGCTGCTGGGCACCTTCGATTCGACTGAACGGCTGTTGCTGTCCTCCATGGACCCCGAAAAAGCCACCCAGATCATGGACGATATCCGGGGGCCGGCCGGGCGCACCATGTGGGACAAGCTGAACAATGTCAGCGAGGAAGTGCTGGCCAACTACCTAAAAAATGAATATCCCCAGACCGTTGCCGTGGTGATCTCCAAACTGTCGGACAATCACGCGGCCAGGGTTCTGGGCGTGTTGCCTGAGAATTTCGCCATGGAAGTGGTCATGCGGCTCTTGCGCATGGAGAACGTACAAAAGGAAATCCTGGACGGGGTGGAGTGCACGCTGCGCACCGAATTCATGAGCAACCTGGCCAGTTCCAACCGCCAGGATTCCCACGAACAGATGGCCGACATCTTCAACAATCTGGATCGCAACACGGAAAACCGCTTCATGGGGGCGCTGGAAGAGCGCAACCGGGAATCGGCGGAACGGATCAAATCTTTGATGTTCACTTTCGAGGATTTGGGCCGCATGGATGGTTCCGGTGTGCAGGTGCTGTTGCGCCAGGTGGAGAAGGATCAACTGGCCATGGCCTTGAAGGGCGGCTCGGACGACATCAAGGATCTGTTCTTCAAGAACATGTCGGAGCGCGCCGGCAAGATGATGCGCGAAGATATGGACGCCATGGGCCCGGTGCGCGTCAGCGAAGTGGATGAGGCCCAGTCGGCCGTGGTGGCCACAGCCAAGGCACTGGCCGATCAAGGTGAGATCGTCATCGCCTCCAGCGCGGGGGAGGACGAGCTGGTCTTTTGAGCAGCGCGCACCAAATTCAGAGATGGCCAATGAGAAAAAAAAGTTTTTATTCGACCGTCAATTCGACGAAGAGGAGCCCTTAGACGAGGTAGAGCTGATAACCCAGAGCGAAGCAGAACTTGAGGAAGAAGCTCTCCTTGAGGAGGCCGCCCCCACATTCAGCGAAGAGGATCTGGCCGCCGCCCGTGAGGAAAGCTTCAATCAAGGCAGGGATAGCGGCACGAAAGAGGCTCTTGAAGGAATAGAAACGCGCATCGCTCAATCTTTGGGAACGATAGAGGAAAAATTGTCCGACCTGTACCAAATTCAAAGGGATACCAACCGGCAGAATGAACGCGATTCGGTAATTCTGCTCAATGAAATGGTGAAAAAACTGTTTCCCTATCTAAACAAATCAAGCGGCTATGATCATATTTCCCAAATGGCGGAAGAAGTACTGGCCAATTTAGGAGAGGAATCCCGCGTTACCGTGCTGGTCAATGATGAATTGGCGGATTCCCTTAAAGAGCGGTTGGAAAGTTTCTTGTTGGATCGCGGATTCGAGGGCATTCTAACCGTGCAGGGCGAGCCGCAGGTCGATTTCGGAGATTGCCGGATCGAATGGCCAAGCGGTTCGGCCGAGCGCAATATGGCGGAAGTTATCCGGAGTATTGATCAAATTATCGAGCGCAGCGGAAATTCCACCGCGATGCCGGAAGAGGCCGGAACCAGCCTGCCCGCCGGACAGCCCATTGAGGCCCCTGAAGCCCCAGAGGCTCCAGAAGCAAGTGAAGCCCCAGAGACTCCGGAGGAAAATGCAGCCTCGCCGGACCCCGAGCCCACCACCGAGATGATGCCAGAGGCGCAACCAGAGATACAGGGTGAGGCGCCGATGGAATCCCCTGGGGATTTCCCTGGGGAATCCCTTGGTGATTCCTTACCCGAGGAATTGGATACTGCCATGGCCGGCGCTGGAACGGGTGCGGAGAATTCAGATGATCAGGACATGCCGGATGCGGATGCGCAACCTTAATTTAGGAGACGGCGATGGGCGATGAAGGTTTAGATCTGTCCGAATTTGAGGCGGAAGAACAGGCGCCAGAAGAGTCTCAGCCCGCCCCGATGGATGATGAAGCGACGCAAATTCCTGACGTCCCGACAAGCGCACAGGATCTGGAGGCGGTCTACGATATCCCCGTCCAGGTTTCAGCGGTTCTCGGCCGTTCGACCCTGGAAGTCAGCCAGTTGCTCAAACTTGGGAAGGGTGCCGTCGTCGAACTGGACAGGAAAGTCGGAGAGGCGATCGATATTTACGTCAATAACCGGCTCGTGGCCCGTGGCGAGGTGGTCGTGCTTGAGGACAAGCTGGGCGTAACCATGACGGAAATAATCAAGACGGATCGCAAATAGGTTTTAGGTTGATGGCGGAAAATGCGGAAATTGATCTGAGGCTGGTCAAACCTTCGTTTGATTATGCCACCATACTGGGCCTGATCAGCGGTTTTGGCCTGGTATTGGTGGCTATTTTCATTGGCGGATCACCTGAGAGTTTTTTTAATCTGCCTTCCGTCCTCATCGTCATCGGTGGGACCTTGGCGGTCACCACCATTTGCTTTTCCGTGGCCGAGATGGGACGCACGGCAAGTGTTATCGTGAAGACCTTTTCTTATTCGAAAAAAGAGCCGGTGGATGCGGCCCGCCAGGTTTTGCAGATATCCCAAATGGCCAGGACGGAAGGTGTTTTGTCACTTCAGAACCTCCTGGAACCTCTGAAAGCGGAACCCTTTCTTTTCAAGGGTATATCCATGATCGTCGACGGAACGCCAACCGGCGAGGTGGAAACGATCATGCGCCGCGACATGCAGGCCACCTTGCAGCGCCATCGGAGAAGTGCCGCCGTCTTGCGCCGCGCCGCCGAATTTTCCCCGGCAATGGGCCTAATCGGAACCTTGATCGGCCTGGTTCAGATGCTGGGCAATCTGGATGACCCGACGACCATCGGGCCCAGCATGGCCATTGCCTTGTTGACCACCTTTTACGGCGCGGTGCTGGCCAATATGGTTTTCATTCCCCTTGCCTCCAAACTGGAACGCAATTCGGCCCATGAGGAAATGGTCAGCGGCGTTTACCTGACCGGCACCATATCCATTGGCCGGCAGGAAAACCCACGGCGCCTGGAAATGCTTCTCAACAGCATCATGCCGCCGGCCCAACGAATCCAATTCTTCGACTGAGATCAAGCCCCGATTCTTCGACAAAGAACAAGCCATGGAGAAAAGAACTTTATGCGACTTTTAATAATCGGCGGTCTAAGCGGTCAAATCGGCGCGGCCAGCCAAATCGCAATGTCGCGCGGAGCCAAGGTTTCCCAGGTGGGCGATGTGGAAAAAGGGCTCAGCACCCTTCGCGGTGGCGCGGGCGCCGATCTGATCATGATCGATTCCAACGATGAAATCGAAAAACTGATCGAGGCGCTCAGCACCGAACGCATAAATGTTCCGGTGGTCGCCTGCGGTGTCGGCGATGATTCAAGAACGGCGGTCAAGGCAATCAAGGCCGGTGCCCAGGAATATGTCCCCCTGCCGCCCGATGCGGAACTGATCGCCGCGGTCATCGAGGCGGTGGTCGAGGAGAGCGAGACCTTCATCCATGGTGATCCGGAAATGGCCAAGGTGATCAAGCTGGCCGAACAGATCGCGCCCAGTCAGGCCAGTGTTCTGGTGCTTGGTGGATCGGGAACGGGCAAGGAATTGATGGCCCGCCACCTGCACCGCAAAAGCCAATGTTCGAGCGGGCCCTTCATCGCCATTAACTGCGCGGCCATCCCAGAAAATCTTCTCGAATCCGAGTTATTCGGCCACGAAAAAGGTGCCTTCACGGGCGCCGTCGCCCGGCGGCTGGGGAAATTCGAGGAAGCCGATGGCGGCACGCTTCTTCTTGATGAAATCAGCGAGATGGATATCCGCCTGCAGGCCAAATTGTTGCGAGTCCTGCAAGAGCGCGAAATCGACCGCATCGGCGGAAAAAGGCCGATCAAGGTGGATGTTAGGATCATCGCAACCAGCAACCGGGATATGGAAGAAACGGTCGCCGCCGGTAATTTCAGGGAAGACCTGTATTACCGCCTCAACGTGATGACCCTGGAGCTGCCCAGTTTAACTGACCGCCCCGGCGACATTGAACCCTTGGCCAATTTTTTCGTCGAAAAATATGTGAAAGCCAATGGCTTGGACCCGGTCTCATTAACCGCCGAGGGGCTGGAGGTTCTGCTTGAATATGGATGGCCGGGAAATGTCCGGGAGTTGGAGAACGCCATCCACCGGGGCGTCCTCCTGGCAAGCGCGGGCAAACTTGGACCGGAAGCCATCCAACTGAATTCCGGCGCCCTTGGCGGTGCCAGGAACCAGGCCGGCCCAGGCACGGGCGCATTTGGCCCGGCTGGCGCTGATGGAGCCGGTCTGGTCGGGCGCACCGTCGCCGAGGTGGAGCGGGAATTGATCGTCGATACCCTTAGCCATTGCCTGGGAAACCGGACCCATGCCGCGAATATCTTGGGTATTTCCATACGCACGCTGCGCAATAAGCTCAAATTGTATGCCGAGGACGGGATTTCCATTCCCCAACCCGGAACCGGCGCCGGACCGGCACCTGCCTGATGAAGAAAACCAAGAGGCTGAACCCATATGGCTGATCTGCCGGCATTGGACCCCGTACCGGCCGAAGGCCCGGTTGGCGAGGTTGCCCAGACCCAACCGGCCGTTCCCAAAGGCCCCCTGACGCCACCTCCGACAGCAACGGAAAAGGCCATCGGCGCCTTCGGCAAAGGGTTGATGGACAGCCTGTTCAGAAGTGGCGGTCAGCGCGATATTCTGATGGCCTTTGGCGTTATCGCCATTTTGGTCGTACTTATCCTGCCCATGCCACGCTGGGCGTTGGATGTGAGCCTGGCCCTTTCCATCACCTTTTCGGTTCTCATATTGATGACCGTCATGTTTCTGGAAAGGCCATTGGATTTTAACTCTTTCCCGACCGTTCTTTTGATCGCGACCATGCTGCGTCTGGCCCTTAATCTGGCCTCAACCCGGTTGATTTTGGCCCATGGCCATGAAGGGACGGCGGCAGCCGGCCGGGTGATAGAAGCCTTCAGCGGCTTCGTCATGGGCGGAAATTTCGTCATCGGGATCATCGTGTTCGGAATCCTGGTGATCGTTAATTTCATCGTCATCACCAAGGGTTCGGGCCGCATCGCCGAGGTCGCGGCACGCTTTACCCTGGATGCCATGCCGGGCAAACAAATGGCCATCGACGCCGACTTGTCGTCCGGTCTGATCACCGAGGCCGACGCGCGTATCCGGCGCAAGGATCTGGAAGACGAGAGTGCCTTCTTCGGTGCCATGGACGGCGCCGCCAAATTCGTCCGCGGTGACGCCATCGCCGGGTTGTTGATCACCTTCATCAATGTGGTTGGCGGAATTATTATCGGCGTCGCCCAGCGCGACATGGCGTTCTCCGACGCGACCGACACCTTTACGCGGCTGACCGTGGGCGACGGGCTGGTTTCCCAGATACCGGCGCTCATCGTTTCCACGGCGGCGGGCATGCTGGTAACCAAGGCAGGTGTGTCTGGCCCCATGGAAGAAGCGGTTTTCGGTCAGTTGGGCCGCAAGCCCAAATCCCTGGTCATGGTCAGCATACTTGGCTTTGCCCTGGCCTTAGTGCCCGGCATCCCGGCTTTCCCGTTTTTGCTTTTGGCGACCACGACGGGGGGGATCGCTTTTGTCCTGCACCGGACCGCCAGCCGCAAGGAAGAGGCCGAGCGCGAAATAGCGGAGGCCGAGGAAAAAGATGCGGCACCCGTCGCCGAGGAGCCCATCTCCAGGGTCCTGAAGATCGATTTCCTGCGGCTCGAACTGGGCTACGGGCTTTTGTCCCTGATCAATGAGGAAAAAGAAGGCCAGCGTCTGACTGATCAGATCAAGGCCTTGCGCCGCCAGTTGGCGGTGGAAATGGGTTTCGTCATGCCCGCCGTGCGCATCCAGGACAATATGCAATTGGCGGCAAATTATTACGTCATCCGGGTTAAGGAAATAGACGCCGGCAATGGCGACCTCAGGCCCAACATGCTTTTGGTCATGGACCCCAGGGGCGAGGATATCACGCTCCCGGGCGAGGCCACGGAAGAGCCCACATTCGGCCTTCCGGCCATGTGGATCGATGAAGGCAACCGCGAAGAAGCTCTTTTCCGGGGCTATACGGTGGTCGATGCCGCGACCGTAATCACCACCCATCTGACCGAGCTGATCAAGGACAATATGGCAGACCTGTTGTCTTATGCGGAAACCCAGAAGCTGTTGGACGAGCTGGATAAGGAGCATCAGAAACTGATCGCCGACATCGTGCCGACACAAATTTCGGTTGGCGGTATCCAGCGCACCTTGCAAAATCTTCTGCAAGAACGCATCTCGATCCGGGATCTGCCGACCATTCTTGAAGGTATTTCCGAAGCCTGCACCCAAACCCGCAACATCATGCTGATCACTGAGCATGTCCGTTCGCGCCTGGCCCGCCAGATCAGCAATATGGTGGGCAGTGAGGAAGACGTTATTCTTCTGGTCGCCCTGAGCCCCGAATGGGAACAAGCCTTCGCCGAATCCCTGATCGGCACCGGGGAAGACCGCCAATTGTCCATGGCGCCCAGCAAATTGCAGGAATTCATCTCGGCGGTCCGCCAGAATTTCGAGCGCCATGCCATGATGGGTGAAACACCGGTTTTGCTGACCAGCCCCAATATCCGGCCTTTCGTGCGCTCCATTGTCGAACGGTTCAGGCCGACGACCATTGTCATGTCGCAAAACGAAGTCCATCCCAAGGCTAAGATCAAGACAATCGGACAAATTTGACGAGAGGCAATGAACTTGCAATTGATGTTATACCAACCTGCACAAATAAACACCGGTTGTGGCGCAGTCCTCCGGGTCGCCTTTCCCGCCCTCTCGGGGGCCGCGGGGGCGCCCCCCGCAAATATGTTCGGGGGGACACCCCCCGGTGACCCCCCGGGGCGTCGGGAAGGCTTGACGATGCGCCAGCATCGACCGCGCCTCCCCTCCTACCGGGAGAACGGGCAAAACGATCACAATCGATGTTTATTTGTGCAGGTTGGTATTACAATCCGAAATTCTTTTCACTGGACAGATGGAAGTACGGGAAATTCCTTGGTGGGGAACGGATGATAGCGGCTGAACCTTCGCCAGCCCCCAGCGCCGATGCGATGGCCAAAGGGAGCAAAATGACTGCGATTGCGTCGGGCAAGGGCGGCGTTGGCAAAACCTGGCTGGCCATCACCCTGGCCCACGCCCTGGCCAAGGGTGGTCAGCGCACCCTTCTTTTTGATGGCGATATCGGGCTCGCCAATGTGGATATCCAGCTGAGCCTGATGCCCAAACATGATCTGGGCGGCGTGCTTGCCGGGCGGATGCCCCTTAATCAGGCGACCATCCGTTATCAGGAAGGTGGGTTCGATATCATTCCGGGCCGCTCGGGCACGGGCAATCTGGCCAATACTCCCATCAACCGGCTGCGCACCCTGGGTGATGACCTGCTTTTGCTGTCCCAGGCCTATGACCAGGTGATCGTTGATCTAGGCGCCGGTGTGGAAAACACGGTTCGCCAGCTCACCCAAAATGTGGGCACCTGTCTGGTTATCGCCACCGACGATCCCACATCCCTGACCGATGCCTATGCGTTCATCAAGCTGACCCATATGGAAAGCCCGCATATCAATATGCAGGTTATCGTCAATATGGCCAATTCGACCCGGGAAGGCGAGCGGACCTACAATACCATCCTCAAGGCCTGCGAAGGGTTCCTCAAGATTTCCCCACCCCTGGCCGGCGTCGTCAGGCGCGACAGCAAGGTTCGTGAATCGATCCGCAATCAAGTGCCCACATTGGTCCGCTTCCCCAACTGTGAAGCCGCCATGGACGTGGGAGAGATCGCCGAGAAACTCCTAGCGTGACGCATTCGGAATTCGCCCATGCGAATTTATCGACCGCAACACCAGAGTGACCGATGACCACAGTCGTTCCGCCTCCACCGTCTCCGCCCCCCGGCCCTGTTCCGGCGCCAGCCCCTACCTTGACGGTGGTCAATCCACCTCCGGCCCTTACTCAGCTTCCATTGGGAACGCTGATCGAGGCGAATTTGATGGGCGCGCCCGACAAAGGCGTGACCCAGGCCCGCAGCCAGTTTGGCAACCTCAATCTACAAAGCAATATAACCCTGCCCGACAGCGGGACCGTGGCGCTGCAAATCGAAAAACTAACGCCCCAACTGGTACTGGCCCTGAAGGCCCTGGATGGCAAGGCGGTGGGGAACCCGGCCAGGGCCGGCCAAATGATCCAATCCGCTCTGCAACAGTTGCTGGGACAAAAGGGGCCGGGGGGTGCACAAACGGCCCAGACGGCGGCTCAGCAGGCGGGCCAGCCAATGCCGGGCACCAGCCAGGCTCAGCCCGCGCCGGGCTCGGCGCCCGCCGTGGCCGTCGAATTGGGTTCGATGGTCAAGGCCATTGTTCTTCGCCCGGGCGCCCTGCCTGGAGGAACCCAAACGGCAGGCAAAACCGGCCAGACTGCACCCACCGCGGCCGGTGCGGTAAACAACCCAGCCACCCCATCCGGGACACTGGGCAGGATCACGGACAGAGGCGCCCAGGAGGGCCAAAAGCCGGCGGGTGGGCGGGTTCAGCCGGGTGCGGCGGCGAACAATCCTGTACCCGGCACCCAGGCCAATCTTCGCGTTATTTCCTTTGCTCCGGGAGGCCAGGCACCGACGGTATTGCAAAACCCAAGTTTGAGATCGGGAGCCAACATCCTGACCGGGCGGGTCGTGGGATCAACACCAAGCGGCTCCACCCTGGTACAAAGCCCCATCGGTCTGCTCGCCCTGGAGACCAAATCACCCCTGCCGGCCGGCAGTTCGGTCAATTTCGAGGTTGCCGGGAAAATGACCCCGCCCAAGCTGCAAAGCGGCCTCAGTAGTGTCCAGGAAATTTTCCTGTCCAGAGAATGGCCGCGCATGGACGAAGCCCTCACCCAACTGGGCCAGTCCGCGCCCGAATCCCTGCAACAACTCCTGAGCAATACGGTTCCCCGCCCCAACAGCCAATTGACCGCCAGTCTCATGTTTTTTTTGACCGCTCTCAAGGGCGGCAATATCAGGTTCTGGCTGGGCGGCGGTGCCAGCGACGCGTTGGAACGGGACCGCCCCGATCTTCTGGGACGGCTGGGTGAGGATTTCGGCCAATTGTCCAGAAGCTTCAACGAAACACCCGCGGGCGCCTGGCGGACTGCAATGTTCCCATTTTATACAGGCGAAAACCTGGAACAGGTGCGCATGCATACAAAGGCACAGGATGATGAGGAAGAGGAAGCCGAGGATACATCGCGCTTTCTCATAGATGTGGAGATGAGCCGGTTGGGCCGTATTCAGCTTGATGGTTTGATCAGGGGTGCCGAGAAGCGGTTCGATTTGATTTTCCGCAGTGAAGAGCCCCTGCCCGCCCCCATGCGCAAGGACATCAATCAGATTTTCATGGATTCCACCGATGCCGCGGGCGTCAATGGGGTCATCGCCTTTCAGGCCCATACAAAATTCGTGGAAATATCCCTGAGCCCGGAAGACGATCAGACCGATACCGGCCTGGTCGTCTGAAACGCCCACCATGAATCCAAACCTTCGCCGGGACCTGCTCGAAACCACGGAAAATCCGGACAGCCGGATAGATTATGCCGTCACCCTGTCGGGCCGGGTGGGGTTTGCCCAAATTGCCGGATATGCCACCACCGAATTACGCTACGTGCCCCACAACCTGATCCTCGAGCCCTCCTCATTTACCGCTTATCTGAAAAATATGAGCGCCATGGATTGGAAAAATCTGGAAAGCCTGGCGACCACCATCATGAGCGACATCAACAACGAAGTGGTGGGCCGGTGGGTCCAGGTGAAGCTTACCTTGCCGGATGCGGACCCGGATCAGCCGGCAAGCCACGCGGTTTTGCTGGAAGACCGCCAGCCGGGTTGGGACAACCCGTCTTTGCTGGCCACATTAAGACAAACGGGATTTTGAGCGCTGCCCCACCTCATCCAGGAAGGCCTGCTCGAGCTTATTTAATTCCTCTTCGGCGCGTTTGTATTCGGCCTCCTGGGATATTTCATAGACTTTCAATTCACGGAACTCATCGCGCATTTCCGCCTGGGCCAGGGTAATTTTTTCTTCCACCTCAGCCCTCTGTTCGACCAGCCCTTCCCGCCGGCCGATGGCCGCCTCGGCATAGGCACCATAGATGAAGCCCAGTTCTTCCGAATGGCCCTTGGCCACACCCTGTTCGTCGACAATCTCAATTTCCAGATTCGCGGCATCGCTTTCCAGGCTGTTTGCCTTACCCAGAAGCTGGCCGAGTGCGCGCCGTTTTTCATCGACGATCCATTGATGGTATCTGATCAGCGTATTGAAATCCTTGGCCAAACCCAATTCTCCCTTTAGAGCGGTTCAAGATTGATAGGTCATGTCCAGGACTTGGGCAAGCAGGGCATAACATCCTTCCAGATCGGTCGCGTCGCCTTTGTTCTGACGCATGAATTCCTCAAGGCCTGAAAAATAATGGATGGCCTCATCGACCAGGGCGTCCGAGCCCTGGCGGTAGGCGCCCAGCCTGATTAATTCCGCCATATCTTCATAGGTTGCCAGCAATTGGCGGGCCCGCTGGACGATCTCGTTTTGGACGTCCGTGTTGCATTGGGGCATGGTTCTGGAAACGCTGCGCAGGATATTGACCGCCGGGAACCGGCCCCTTTCGGCGATGGCCCTGTCCAGAACCACATGACCATCCAAAATGCCGCGAACCGCATCGGCGACGGGCTCGTTATGGTCATCGCCCTCCACCAAAACGGTGAACAGGCCCGTAATGTTTCCCTGGCCCTCCAGTCCCGGCCCGGCGCGCTCCAGAAGACGCGGCAATTCGGCAAAGACCGTCGGCGTATATCCACGTGTTGCCGGCGGCTCGCCGGCGGAAAGGCTGATTTCGCGCTGGGCCATGGCAAAGCGGGTGACGCTGTCCATCAGGCACAGCACTTCGCACTTTTGGTCACGGAAAAATTCGGCCACGGTCATGGTCAGATGGGCCGCCTGGCGTCTGACCAGGGGCGGCTCGTCCGATGTAGCGACGACGATAACGCTGCGGGCAAGTCCCGTTTCACCCAGATCATCTTCGATAAATTCACGGGCCTCACGGCCCCGTTCGCCGATCAGCCCGATAACGCTGACATCCGCATCGGTGTTCTGGGCCATCATGGACAACAAGGTGGATTTCCCGACGCCAGAGCCTGAAAAGATGCCCATACGCTGCCCTTTGCAGACGGTCAGAAAGGCATTCATGCAGCGCACGCCCAGGTCGATCTTGCCACCCACCCTTTGGCGCTGATGGGCCGGGGGCGGATTACCCTGGACCGCGAAGGCGGTGGCACCCTGCTCGATCGGACCTTTCCCGTCGACCGGTTCGCCGAAGGCGTTTATCACCCGGCCCAGCCAGGCCGTACTGGGATAGATGACCGGGGTGGACTGGCTCACTTCCACCCGGCAGCCCAAACCGACTCCTTCCAAAGTACCAAAAGGCAAAATCAAGGCATGGCCTCCGCGGAACCCGACCACCTCGCAAACCACCTGGCGCCCGGAGCGGCTTTCTATTTTGCAATGATCCCCCACCGACATTTGGCCCTGGGCGCCGGAAACCTCCACCAACATGCCAAGGACGGCCGAAACCTGACCAAAAACCTTGTGGCTGGAGAGCCGCTTTATGTCCGCGCCGATATTATCGAGGTAAATACTCACACCCATTGGCCCATTTGAGAAGGGATAAGCTTTGCATTTGATTGCCTACAATAAATCCCACCATTTAAGGTTTGGTAAAGGCGAATTATCCCTCGCAAAATATTGACGGAAGCTTTTGCCTCAACCCTTGAATATTTGCTTCCAGGACTTTACTCTTAACCCAATTCTGAATTTTATAGGTAGATTTAGCCATGCGTGTGCTTTTCGTCGAAGACGACCCGACGACCTCGCAAAGCGTGGAGTTGATGCTTACCTTAGCGGGAATGGCAGTGGATACCACGGATCTGGGCGAAGATGGCCTGGAAATTGGTAAACTCTACGATTACGACATCATTATTCTGGACCTCATGCTGCCGGATATGGACGGCTATGAAGTGCTTAGGCGGTTGCGTTCGGCCAAGGTCGAGACGCCGGTCCTCATACTTTCCGGCCTGACCGAGGCGGAAAACAAGGTTAAGGGCTTTGGCTCGGGTGCCGATGATTACCTGACAAAACCCTTCAACAAAGATGAATTGATCGCCCGCATTCACGCCATTATCAGGCGGTCAAAAGGCCATTCGGATTCGGTTATCCGCACGGGCAAACTGGCGGTAAACCTGGATGCCAGAACCGCCGAAGTCGATGGCCAACCGGTTCATCTGACCGGCAAGGAATACGGTATTTTAGAATTGCTGTCCTTGCGCAAGGGAACCACCCTGACCAAAGACATGTTCCTCAACCATCTCTATAACGGGATGGATGAGCCGGAACTCAAGATAATCGATGTTTTTGTATGCAAATTG
>CAZBQG010000104.1:0-14377 GCA_964493945.1 uncultured Rhodospirillaceae bacterium | reverse complement strand
GAAATTATATTCGCCGCGCTTCCAAGCGAATCGGCCCGGAAAAAGACCCAAGCGAAAACCACCGCCGTGAAAGTCATCATCCAGCCCAGAAAAGGGGGGACTTCCAATCCGCCACGGAGGGGCGCCAATCTCCGCCAACCATGATTGACAATGAGATACACCCCTTGTAGCCCACCCCAGATTACAAAGGTCCAACCGGCGCCATGCCACAATCCGACCAGAAGCATGGTGGCAAACAATATAAGAAAGGATTGGGGCACACCGCGCCGGCTGCCACCCAGAGGGATATAGACATAATCTCTGAAGAAACGGGACAGGGTGATGTGCCAGCGCCGCCAGAAATCTATGATGCTGGTGGCCCGGTAGGGAGAGAAGAAATTGACCGGCAACCGGACGCCGAAAAGAATGGCCAGGCCCAGCGCCATGTCGCTATAGCCCGAAAAGTCGAAATATATTTGAAACGTATAGGCCAGCACGCCGTTCCAGGCTTCGAGGAAGGTGATCAACTCTCCCTTTTCGGCAGCCTGGAAAAGGGCGTCCGCCATGGGCGCCATTGAATCCGCGAGGATCACTTTTTTGAACAAACCGGCCGCAAAAGCGGTCATACCGATGCTCAAATAAGTGGACCGAAACCGCCCCAGCCCGACACCGTCTGTATCCCGGTAAAATTCCTCATAACGCACGATTGGTCCAGCGATCAGCTGCGGGAAAAAAGTCACGAAAGTGGCGTAATCAAGCAAATTAAGATTACGGACCCGTCCGGCCCTGACATCCAGAACGAAAGCGATTTCCTGAAACGTAAAAAATGATATGGCCAGTGGCAGTATGAGGCTCGCCTTATCGATATCGGCGTCAAGGGCCAGATTCAGATTTTCGACAAGGAACCCGCTATATTTATAATAGCCGAGAATCAATAAATTGATGGTTATGGGAAGGGCCGCGATCAGCAGATTTCCCGGGCCGGAACTCCTGGAAATATACCGTGCGGCACAAAAATTGATAAGGATCGACAGCAATAAGACGAATACAAAATTAGGCTCAGCAACATAATAAAAAATCAAGGAGGCGATAAATAGACTTGTTGCAAAAGTAGTCTGTTAACGCTGTGGTCGGCATTCTCCCGGTGGACTATTTCTCAGAATCCATCGACCAAGTTGACGATGCCGGCAACGGTGCTGATTTTGACAGCGTATCGACCTCTTGGGTAGCGGTATCTTTCGGCCAGGATGCGGAATGATTTGAGCCGTGCGATCCGATGTTCGACGCGTACACGAAAGCGGTTGAGGGCATGGTTGTAATCGCGTTCTTCTTTGGTGAGCGGTCTCTTCTTGGTTTTCTTGTACGGGATTTCGATGGCGGCGTGGTCTTCCTGAAGCCCCTGGTATCCACTGTCGGCGTAGACATGAGAATATTTTGGTAATGGTGGGGCCCGGCGGCGGATTTCGAGGTCATGGACCCGACCGGGTGCGGGCTTGGAAATGCCGACGATGCGTCCCTGTTCCGTGACGGCGATTTCGGTTTTGATGGTGTGACGTTTTTTCTTGCCGGAATACCAGCACCTCTGTTTGCGGCTTGGTCTCTCGATCGGCTGCTCCGTACCATCGATGATCAGCGTTTCGGCTTCCTCACGGCTGACCTTGATCGCGCGTTTGACTCCAAGAACCCGCACGGCCAAATCTTTGATCCGCCGCAGGGACCGGCTGACGGTCGACTTATTGGTTTGATACAGACAGGCCATGAAATCCTGCGTGATGGCACATCGGTACAGGATCAGAAGGACAAGGAGGTGATCCTCAAGTCCGCCTACACCCCACGGACGTACGGGACGGTTCTTCGGAGCCACGATCCGCTCTCGCCAATGAGGCCGCAGACGCTCAACCAACTTGCGGAACGTATCTGCCTCAACACCCGTCAGGGAACGAAATTGCCGTTTGGAAATAAGCCACCTGCTGTTAAACTTCGCCATCGGAAGAGCCTCCTTTGCTCTTCCTTCTTTGAATCACATGCGGGTTAACAAAGATTCACCGTACTTTTGCAACAGGTCTAATATAAAAAACTTATCAAGCTTCTTATTCAGGAAAAAGTGAGAGCCTAGAAATAGCGCAAGGGTAATGGGGAGAAAAACAGCAATGAATTCGTAAGAATTAAACAACATCAGTTGAATTCGATACCTGTGGCTTTAATCACCCATGGGCTCCAAAAATGGTTTGGTCCGACCGGGCTACGCTGGCATGAAGTTAGAGTTTCCGTCAAGAGTGGCTTCGTGAGTTGGCACGAGGCCGGAAAAAATCCATCCCAAGCGATTTTGTTTTGACAGCATCGGGGGTTATGGCTATCAGACCGAAAGGGTTGAGAAGGGACCAGGCATGAGCAGAGACGATATCTATGCCAAGCTGACCACTGTGTTCCTGGGCGTGCTGGGCACGGAGTCCATTGAACTCTCGCCCGAAACCACGGCAGGCGATGTGGAAGGTTGGGACAGTTTGAGCCATATCAGGATAATCCTGGCGGTGGAAAAGAAATTTGATGTGCGGTTCGCGACGGCTGAATTGACCCGCTTTGAAAATATCGGTCAGCTTGTAGATATGATCGAGGAAAAGCAGGCGGCTTAGATCAGCCGGTTATTTTATCCCCAAGGTGGGGTCAAGCGATATGGCCACAACACAAAATGGACATTCCGAACAGGGACCGGAGCAGACCGGGCTCAAAACCTTTCTGTCCATATCGTATCTATCGGCCAAAATAGTTTTCTTTCTGCTCCTGAGCATGCGGTTCGTCGAAACCGTGGTCATCGCCTATCAGAAATTCTGATCCATTGGTCCGCAATTGAACAGTTTAGAAAATCCCCCCCACGCCATTCCCAGGCCCGGCAAAGTCCGCCTGATCATCGCCGGGCTGTTGGTGATCGCTCTGACCGAGGTGGTCTTTCGCCTGTTTATCTTCCCCGAATGGCGCGCCGTCAACCAGGCCCGGTTCGTCAAACATCCCGTCTACGGCACTTTCCAGAAGCCCAACCTCCGGGTCCGGCGGCTCAACCCGCCCAATTACGACGTGATCAACCGGACCAATGCCCTGGGCTTCAGGGACAGGGAGGCCGGGTTTGAACAGGATCTGGCGGGAATCTGGTGGGCCGGAGCATCCAATTCCTTTGGCGGTTTTGTGCAAGATAATGAGGTCGCGGCGGCCCGGCTTCAGGCGCGGGGCTGGCCCGTGGCCAATCTGGCCTCCGAGGGCCACCGTCTACCCAATCAATTGAAGGTCATGAAGCATCTTTACGGCCTGGGCCACCGGCCACGGGCGATCCTCATTGAAATGACCCTGACCAATGCGCTGGCCGATCATGCCCGGCATATGGAACAAATTCCCAAGCCTCTGGCGGAGATAGCGAAAAGCCCCAAGGACCTGGCCCGGCCCGGAGCCAGGCAGGTTTTTGCCGGACAAATCCGGCGCTTCGCTGATCAGGCGGAGGTGAGCTGGATTGGGATAAAAAGCCGGTTTTTGAACAACAACGCCATCTATTCCTGGCTGAAGGTTGGGGTAAATTCCATACCGGTGCTCCATGAACTGACCCTGAATGTCGGCCTGAGAAGCGACGTGGCGCTGGCCAGTTCGACGCCGGTGGGATTGCTTCGCCGGGGTGGCCAAACCCCCCATGACAATCTGATCACTTCCACCGCCGATTATGTGGCGGCACTGCAAATATGGCTGGAAAAAAATATGGGCGCCAAAACCGGGTTCATCCTTATTCCCAGCCACCACCAGATGAACGCCGCCTATTTTAAGCGCTATACGGATCATCTGGGCGTGGATGCAAAAACCCTGGATGTATCCAGGCCCTATCGCCGCCTGCTTCAGGAACTGGGCAAGCGGGGCGTGCCGGTGCTGGGCATGGAGAAGCCCATGAAGGCTTCCAAGGATTTTCTGAGCTTTCCCGATGATGGCCATCTGAATGCCTTGGGCCATGACATCCTGGCTCGGGAAGCGGCGGGCTGGCTGCAAAAGAAATTCGGGATCAGACCTTGAACAGTTTGATCAACCTCTCCCCCGTGGCGCCCAACTCCATCGGATATCTGCTGATCACCACGGCATTGGTGCTTATCGCCTGGAGTTCCTGGCGCCGGCATTTCGCCTGGGCCCTGATCGTCACCGGCGGGGCCATGAGCCTGACCTGGCTCCGTCCCATCGATCTGGCGGCCATGGTGCTTTTTTTGTGCGGACCCTATTTCGCCGCCGTTAGCCGCTGGGGGCGCAAGGATGAGGCCTCGGGGGGGGCATTGTTTTTGATCCTGGCCTGGCAGTTGGCATTGTTCCTGGTTTTCAAGCGCTATGCCTGGGCCGATCTGACCGGTTGGCTGGATCATCCGGTTTCACTGATCGGCATTTCCTTCATCCTGTTCCGCCAAATTCACCTGGTGCTGGATGCACCCTATATTAAGGGCGGGCGGCTGAAGGTTTCTGAATATTTGGCTTATCTTTTGTCGCCCTGGACCCTGATCGCCGGGCCCATCCAGCTGTACGAGAGCTTCGCCAAGGGCCTGGCGGAAATCGGCCGGCCTACTAACCGTGAGCTGCTGAGCGACGCCCACCGGATTGCAAACGGGCTGATCAAGGCCTTCGTCATTGCGCCCTTGTTCCTGCCTATGTCGGACATCGGGCTACTGGCCAAAAGCGGGGCCGACTGGATCGATTTTCTGATCGTGCTCTATGCCTATCCCCTCTATCTGTATTTGAATTTTTCCGGATATATGGATGTGATCATCGGTGCGGCCCGCGCCTGCGGATTCAGGACCTTGCCGGAAAATTTCAACCACCCTTATTTGGCCCGGAACGTTCAGGATTTCTGGGGCCGCTGGCATATGTCCTTTGGCGAGTGGATCAGGAGATATGTCTTCACCCCGCTGAGCGCGGCCCTGGTCAAGCGCACCGCGCCCGGCTGGCACGGCGCCATGATGGCGCTCAGCGTGTTGGTGACCTTTTATACTGTGGGCGCCTGGCATGGCACTTCGCTCAATTTCGTGGTGTTCGGCATGCTCCATGGGCTGGGCTTGCTGGTCTCCGTGTTTTTCGGCCAGTTGCTTAAGCGCGGCATGGGCGCCGACAGCTACCGGACCTTCAGCGCCAACCCGGTGATCCATCTGGCGTCTGTTCTCATAACCCTGCATTTCGTCGCCCTGACCTTCTTGTTTCTTGAGAATTCGGTCGGGGACCTATACAGATCACTGCACGGATTTTTCCTGAGCGGTTGATGAACTGAAATGGCGCCAAATTCACATTTGCAGATACCCCTTCCGGACGGCCTGTCGGAGCATCTGAGGGGCGAGCTTCGTGCCAAGCTGGCCTTCGTCGATCAGCGCATTTCCGGCGCCACTCTGGACCGGGAAAATTCCACCATCCATGTGGAATTCAGCCAAGCTCTGGGCGATCGGGAAATCTCCGGGATCAAGGACAAGGTCGATCAGGTGCTGGCGGCCATGGTGGATCATGAATTCGAGCCCGAAATACGCATCTTGGAAGATCATTCCAGGACCAAATTCTCCTGCACCCAAGATCCCATGCCCGGTCTGGTGGCCGGGCGCGATGTGTTGCCCGAAGGCAAGGGCTTCTTCGCTTTCGGCCCGCTGCTGGCCCGCCTGGTGGACCGCTTCGAAGATAAAATGAAGAGCATCGCCGGCGATTTTGGTGCGGCACCCTACCGGTTTCCGTCCCTCATCTCGCCCGGCTACCTGGAGCGGGTCAAGTATTTCAGCAATTTTCCCCATTCCCTTTGTTTCGTCACTCATCTTCGCGAAGATTTGGAAGTTATCAAAAACTTCGCCACAGACGGGCATGCCGAAGATGGCTGCGTTGTCGCGCCCGACGGGTCCTACGCCCAGGCCCAGGCCATGCTGTCGCCCACCGTTTGTCATCACCTCTACATGATGCTCGCCGACAGCACCCTGCCCGAAGACGGTCTGGCGGCGACCGCCTTCGGCAATTGCTTCCGCTATGAATCCATCAACATGGTGTCCCTGGAAAGACTGTGGAACTTCACCATGCGCGAGATCATTTTCGTCGGTGGGGCCGATTACGTGATCGACCGGCTGGAGGCGGCCAAATCAAAAATGAACGAAGTGCTGGCTGAAATTGATCTGGCCTACCGCATCGAGACGGCCACCGATCCGTTTTTTGTCGGCAATTACCGGGATCTGGCCGCCTACCAGACCGCCTTTGAATTGAAGCATGAGGTTCGCGCCCAACTGCCCTATAGCGGTGACAGCCTGGCCATCGGATCCTATAACCGCCATCAGGATTTTTTCGGGCGCACACTGGATATCCGGCTGCCTGACGGAAATTTCGCCCATACAGGCTGCGTCGGTTTCGGCTTTGAGCGGACGGTATTCGCCTTCATTGCCCAGCACGGAAGTGATCCGGAAAACTGGCCCGCTGGGATGAAAGACGCCATCGCCTAGTCGGCCGCCGATTTCCCCGGCGAATTGGGTTTGGCATGGGCCACGTCGCCCGAAACCCAGAAATTGCTCAGATAGGATTTGGAGGCTCCTTCAAGGGGCTCCATCAGGTGAATGTCCTTTTCCTCCATATAATCCTGGAAATGGGAGATCACCGGATGGTTCCAATGGAGATAGCGGTTGAAGGTGGTGTTCAGGTCCGGCTTGGCGAAAAGCGCTACGGCCCGGTCGTAATGGGCCGCCACTTCCGCCTCCTCGCCCAACAGATGGCAGAGATAGCCGAGGGTGACATGGCCGATAATATGTTCAGAAAGCTTCTTCAAAAGGGCCGCCAAATGAGTTTTGAAATGACGCCTTGTGCTCTCGCCATCAAAAGACGGGTTGTTGAGGAAGTTGAGTTCGATATTGATGTCATAAATCAAATCCCGGAGCTGGTCGTAATCCCAGTCCGATGATTTCAAATAATCGCATTTCCGGTTGTCGAATTTATCCAGATCCTCTTCATCGAAAATCAGCAGGCCGGCCTCTTTCGCCCGTTTGAACATTTTCGTTCCGGGATAGGGGGTCACGGTCAGGAACTGGTTTGAATTGGCCTTCAGCTCCCGGGCCAGATCGAAGGTCTGCCTGATCTGGTCAAAGCTCTCGTTGGGAAAGCCCACCATCCAATTGATATGGACCGGAAGGCCCACATTTTTCATCAGTCCGATCACATCCCTCGCCTTGTCGAAATCGATGTTCTTGTTCATCTCCTTCTGGATTTCCGGTGATCCGGATTCGATGGCGATGCCGAAACTGCCCATGCCCGCCTTGACCAGAAGATCGATCAGCTCCGCGTCCAGATGCTTGACCATGATGTTGGAGGCATGAAGCTGGAGGGGCAGTTTTTCATCGATGATCCGGTTCAGGAAGGGCACCAGCCATTTCCGTTTCACTGTCAGATTATCGTCGATGAAATGGAGGGCGGGATTGTCATGGCGCTCCCCCATGGCATGGAATTCCCCGATCAACTGATCGATGGGCTTGTAGCGCATGGCCTTGCCCCACGAAACGAAGGTGGAACAGAAGGTGCAGCTATAGGGACATCCCCGGCTGGCTTCCATGGGCAGGACATTGTCGCCGCTGTTGCGGAAATATTTTTCCACATCCAGGGCCTGCCAGGCGGGGACGGGAATATCCTCCATGGGGATCATGCCCTTGGATTTGGCGATTACGGTGATCTCACCGTTTTTGTTTTCGGCGTAGCCGCTGAGCGGATATCTGGCTTCCAGTTCCTCATCCAGTTCGCCGCTTATTTTGTTGAGAATTTGGATGAAGCTGGCCTCGCCCTCACCAAGGATGGCGAAGTGGATGCCATGATTTTTCAAGGAGCGTTCGGGAAAAATGGTGGGATAGCCGCCTCCGACGATAATCTTGGCCTCCGGGTGAAAGCGTCTGGACAGGCGGGCCGCCTCATCGACCCAACGGGCGTTGAAGATGAACATGGCCGAAAGGGCCAGCACGTCGTAATCATTCTCGCGTATGATGTTTTCCAATAGAGTCTGATAGACGCCCACATCGATCAGTTGGCGGGGGTTTGTATAGGCTTCGATATTGACGTCCACGGCCTTCAGCCGGTGGCCGAAGCGATTATATTTATCGAAAAAGGCGCAAAGGGCCGCCAGGCCCAGAGACGGCACGGGGCGAAAGGTCGATTTGGTGCGGAAATCTACATCCACTTCCGCCGCATCCGGATGGGTGCAGTGGGGAACCTTGAGTAGAAGCACCGAACGTTTTGCCATATTCAGGACCCTAGAATTCTCGTACCGATCTTGATGAATTCCCGCAAATATATATCAAGGTTAATTCACGTCCAAAACAGCTTATTGCCCCTCATCCCCTCCCCTCCACAACAAATTTGACCTAAACGGCAATTTTCAAGGCCCGGGCCACAGAATAACGGCGCCCGGGGGGCTCCTTGACTGCCTCAGGCGATACAGCTATTAGATCGGATATGCCAAAGACATGGTTAATAACGGGTGCCGCCGGGTTCGTTGGCGGCAATTTGACCGAATTTATTCTTTCAAAAGGCGAGTCGGTTATCGGTCTGGATAATTTTTCCACCGGCAAGCGGTCCAATATTGAGCGCCTGGCCGGGCTGGGCGGCAAAAATTTCCGGCTGATTGAAGGGGATATCCGTGACCGCGCGGTCTTGGGAAAAAACCTTCCTGGCGTGGATCTGGTGGTTCATCTGGCGGCCCAGGTATCGGTGCAAAAATCCATCTCGGATCCGGAGGAAACCAGGTCCAACAATGTCGACGGCTTCGTCAATATTTTGGAGGCCGCCGGTGAGGCGGGGTGCGAAACCTTCATCTATGCGTCCTCCTGCGCCATCTATGGGGATAACGACAATCTGCCCCTCAGCGAAGAGGACCAACCCATGCCCCTGAGCCCCTACGCCGAATCGAAATTGAGAAATGAAGGCGACGCTGAAGGGCGGGTGGCGGTTTTTCCTGATATGACGATTGCAGGTCTCAGATTCTTTAATATTTTCGGCCCCTGGCAGGACTTTACCAGCGGTTACGCGGCGGTCATCCCCAAATGGATTGATCTTTGTCTGCGGGGCGAGAGGCCGGTCTGCTATGGCGATGGCGGAGCAACCAGGGATTTCTGTTACGTCGATAACATTTCCAATGCCATCTGGACCCTGGCCAGTGGTAGTAGGCCCGGCTCCGGCTCTGTTTTCAACCTGGGAACCGGAAAGCGGACGAGCCTCACGGAATTATTCCGAATCATCCGCCAATGCCTGGTGGAACGAAATGTTAGCGGCTTGGCCGGTGAGCTATTGTTCGAACCCTGGCCGGAAGGCGACATCCTTCATTCCTATTCGGATATTTCCAAAATTAAAGAAGAATTCGGTGTGGAAGCCTCCATCAGTCTGGGTGAAGGCATCGAAAAATTGATTTCTATTGAACATGGATTGTAATTAGGCACATGAACACCAAAGCAGACATAAAGGCAGCCGTAATCGGCACCGGACGTATCGGCATGTTGCTGGAATCCGACCCCATGCGGATCAAGCCGGCGACCCATCTGGGCATGTGGCTGGAACATCCGGATACGGAGCTGGCCGCCGCCTGCGACACGGATCCGGAGAAACTTGAAACCGCCCGGGGATACAAGCCGGACTTGGCCACCTTCACCGAGCCCGAAGAATTGCTCGACGAGATCAAGCCCCAGATAGTCTCCATCGCCACCTGGCGCGACAGCCATTATGACATGATGAAACTGGCCATGGAGAAGGGCGTACCGGTGATCATCTGCGAAAAACCCATCTCGGAAAAACTGGCCGATGCCCAGGAAGTGGTGGATGAAGCCAGGGACCGGGGAGTCCACTTGATCATCAACCACCGGCGGCGCTTCGATCCCTTGCTGCATAAGCTGAGGAAAGAAATAAGAGATGGCGAATTTGGCGAAATTCTTCAGGTAAGCACCCAGTATGTCTATGGGCTGATGACCACCGGGACCCATCTGATCGATGCGCTCAGATTCCTCCTGGGCGATCTGGCCGGTGAGGTCAAATGGGTCAGCGGACATGCCAACGAACTGCAATGTTTCGCACCCGATGACGACCCCTGTATCGACGGAATTCTGGGCTTTGAAAACGGGCTGAAGGCGAGCATTCAGTCCCTCGACATGAAATCCTTCGATATTTTCGATTTCCGCATATATGGACGGGAAGCCTTGGTGCATTTCCATAATATCGGGCGCAATATTGATATCTATCCGGTCATTGCCTCACCCGAACATGAGGGCTTCACCGAACTTTCCGGTGAGCCGGCGCGCCAATTGGGAGGAGAGCCCCGCAATCTTTTCCGGTTTCTTGCCGACAATGCCATCGCCTGCCTGCGGGGCAACGGAAGTTCCCTGAGCACGGGCGAGGACAGCCTCATGGCCTTGAAAATTCTCCTGGCCATGATTCAAAGTGCCGGCGAAGATGGCCGCAAAATAGAAATTCAGTAAATGGTCTGCTTGTCGATCAAATCCTGATCCAGCTTGACCGTCTCCAGCACATCACAGATGCGGGCAGCGCTTTTCCCATCGCCATAGGGGTTTACGGCCGATTGGCAGGCGGCCTTGAATTCCCGATCCTTCAGCGCCTTTTCGATGGCCCGGGAAATATCCGCCGCATCGTGGGAGCAATTAATCAGATTGCTGGCCTGCGGGCGTCCCCGTTGCCGGTTGCCGATATTGACCACGGGTATCTTGAAAGACGGCGCCTCCAGAATTCCGCTGGATGAATTGCCCACCAGTACGGCACAATTGGCGAGCAGGGAGAGGAATTTGTTTCGTTCCACATTTTGTACGAATTTGATCCGGCCCCCGCTATCGGCCTCTTCCAGCCTGGCGATGATTTCCCTGAATCCCGCATCCGAATTGGGATAGATCCAGAAAACCGGCATATGGACGCCGTTCACGGCATCGATGGTGGATTGAATCTGGGCGCCTATTTCACCCCGCTCCACCAAGACGCTGTGCTGGACCACTAAAATATAAGGTTTGCTCAGATCGTGGTCGGTAGCGTCAATGGAAATTGCATCGGTGGAGAAATCCGTGCCCACGATATTATCCAACTGCGGCGCGCCCACATTGTGGATCCTGAATTCCTGCTCGCCCAGCCGGCGCAATCTCTCCGCCGAATCCTCGCAGGAGGGAAAATGGATATTGACCAGCTTGGCCAGCGCCATGCGGGCGATATCATCCACATGGCCCGACTTGTCGCCGGCCTGAATATGGGCCGTCGGCACCGACATATAGGATGCGGCGATACAGGCCATGAAGGTTTCGGCCCGGTCGCCGAACAGAAGTACGATATCGGGTTCCAATTCACCCATGGCCTCGGCAAAACCAGCCATCGCCTTGCCCATGGTTTTGGGCCAGGCGCTGGCCGTATCATCCTCGGGGGCCAGAGGCACGCGGGTCGAAATGGGGAACCCATCCTCTTCGATGAGCCGGACGCTGGAGCCCAGCTCGGGCATCAGATGCATACCGGTGACCAGGGTCATCAATTCCAGGGCTGGGCGGGTGGCCAGCACCTGCATGACGTTTTTCGAATATCCGTAAGTGGCCCGGGATTCCAAGATGGCCAATATTTTCCTGGCTGCCATCAGCCGATATCGTCCCACTGGAGTTGGCGGTTGATCTCTATAGCCCGTTTGGCCTGCTTGCCGATAATCTCGGCCAGATGTTTGGCGGCGATGGCGCCATCCGCCGGCGAGGGGCGCTTGACCGAAACCATTTCTTCGGTGATAACGGAATTTTCCGGGATTGGGGCAATGGACACCACGCTTTCGCGGGCCCAGGCGACGATCTCTTTTTCTTCCGGGAAGATGTCGCGCTCATCGCCGCTGGCCTCGAACACGGCGCGGCAGCCCTTGACCAGTTCGCCAAGCTCATGGGGTTCCAGCGAGGATGCGTGGTCGGGGCCGTCCTGGCGGCGGTCCAGGGTGAAATGCTTTTCGATCAGACAGGCGCCAAGGGCGACGGCGGCGATGGAGGTATAGGTGCTGACCGTATGATCGGACAGGCCCACCGGAACCCCCCATTTTTCCCGGTAACGGGGAATGTTGTGCAGATTGACCCGGTTATAAGGACAGGGATAGGCGGACACGCAATGGGTCAGGATGAGCGGCGCCCCCAGCGCGTGGATGGCCTGGACGGTTTCGCCGATTTCATCGACCAGAGCCATGCCCGTCGAAACTATCATGGGCTTTTGTTTGGCCGCGATATGGGCCTGGAAGGGAATATTGGTGAGCTCACCCGAACCTGTTTTATAGAATTCAACGCCGATTTCATTTTCCAGGACATCCGCCGAGCGGCGTGAGAAGGGGGTGCAGACATAATCGATCCCGATGGAACGGCAGAGCTCCTTCAATTGCAGGTGGGTATCCAGGGAAAGATTGGTTTCATCCAGGGTGTCATAAAGGGGTTTTTCAAAATTGTCCGACTGGGGTGCCTCTTTCAGCATCTCGTCGTCCAGGACATGGTATTGAAATTTAATGGCGTCGCATCCCATGGCCCGGGCCACATATACCATTTCCTTGGCGGTTTCCGGATCACCCTGATGGTTGATGCACGCTTCGGCCATGATATAGGGCGGATGACCTTCGCCCACCAGTCGGCCGTCAAGGGATACCGCATCAGTCATGATATTTTTCCCGCGCTTTCATTAAAGATTCTGCCATGGAAAAATCTTCCAGCGTATTGATATCGACCGCCTCCTCGGGTGGGACCACAAACCCCAGCCAGTCCTCGGCCACCAGAGAACCTGTTTGGCGCAAAAATGCCGTACTGGCCACATAAATAGTACTGGCCTCGACATAGAAGGGCTGACGGTCCTGGCGGCGGCGCGCCTGACCGGGTTTGTGGGGGCGGAACAGGTCATCGGTCAACTCGCCGGTGACCTCCCGGCTTTCCCTGACGGCTAAGAGGGATTGACCGTCATTTTCGATGATCTTCCGGCAGGCACCGCGGATGGTGTTGGCGGAGCGGAAGGGCGAGGTGGGCTCCAGGACAACCACATAATCAAAACGCTTCCCGTCATCTTGCTCCAGCACATCCAGTGCATGCAGAAGGGCCACTTCCGTCGGCGCCTCGGGGCCGGCCAATTGGTCCGGCCGGTCGATGACCCGGCAGCCATGATCCAGGGCGACGGATTTGATTTCGGGATCGTCGGTGGATACCACCAGGCAATCCAGCTCCTGGCATTTTTGGGCCGATTCCATGGCGTAGGCAATGAGGGGCCGGCCGGCCAGGGGTTTAATGTTTTTGCCGGGCACGCCCTGGGATCCGCCCCGGGCGGGAATGACGCCTAGGATCAGATGATTGTCTATCACTTCGGTTTGTAAAGCGTGGGCCAGTCTTCATGGACGACGCCGTAATCGGCGATCCGGCGCACCCCTTCCTCCACGCTGATGGTGGCCTGGAAACCCAGCTCTTTTTTGATCTTGCTGGTGTCGCAATAGCGGGCGAAGATTTCCCGCTCCTCCAGGCGGTCCGTGCCTTCAAAGGTGCCCAGAACCTCCACCTCCAGCCCCTTGCCGGGGGCCAGGATCTGGATCACTTTGCCGCCCAGCTCCTTGAGGGAAAGCACCTGATCCGAATTTCCCAGATTGTAGGTTTTATTCATGGATTTGGGATCACTGATGATTTTGCAAAATCCCTTGATGGTGTCGTCCACATGGCAATAGCCGCGCAATTGCTCCCCGTCGCCATAGATGGTCGGCGCCTCGCCCTTTATCACCGCATGGACGAAGCGGGCCAGAACGAATTGGGACACCTGCCCTTCACCATAGGTGTTGAACAAACGGACCACGGTGTAATTGAGATCCGGATATAGCTGATTATACCCTTTGGCCAGTTCCTCTCCCGCCAGTTTGGTCACGGCATAGACGGTCTTGCCCTTGGTTTCATCCTCTTCGCCGATGGGATTGCGATTGGGCTCCCCGTAAACTTCCGACGAAGACGAAAAAACGAAATGCTTCACCCCGTTAAAGACACAGGCATTGAGCACATTATCGGTGCCCGTGATATTGATTTCGATACATCCCAGGCGGTTTTCCTCGGTGCGCCTTACGCCCAGCATGGCCGCCAGATGGATGACGATGGAATGGCCCTGAATATGGCGCTGCAGCGATATCCGGTCCAGCAGTGTGCCATAAACCACCTGGATGCTGCCACTTTCCTGCAATTGCTCAAACATTTCCTGGTGCAGGGCAAACTGCTCTCCCAAATCAAAGCAGGATACGAAATATCCGTTCCCCACCAGCTTTTTGGTTAATTCGCGGCCGATGAAACCGGCGGCTCCGGTCAGGAAGATTTTTGGCTTGCTGGATTTATTCACGCTACGTTCCCAAGAAAATCCGGCCGGGCCGGGAATTTTCAACCTTGATTCC
>CAZBQG010000103.1:0-14380 GCA_964493945.1 uncultured Rhodospirillaceae bacterium | reverse complement strand
GAGATCAAGGATATCGCGCCGCCCCGCGATCTGGTCGATGCCATGGCCCGCCAGATGAAGGCCGAGCGGGAAAAGCGAGCCTCGATCCTGGAGGCGGAAGGCGAGCGCCAGGCGCAAATCCTGCGGGCCGAGGGCGAAAAACAAAGCGCCATCCTGGAGGCCGAAGGTAGGCGCGAATCCGCTTACCGGGACGCTGAGGCCCGCGAGCGAGGGGCCGAGGCCGAGGCCAAGGCGACCCACGATGTGTCCGAGGCCATCGCCGGCGGCAATGTGCAGGCGGTCAATTATTTCGTGGCCCTTAAATATACCGAAGCCCTGGAGAAAATGGCCGCGGCACCCAACCAGAAAGTGGTTTTCATGCCGCTCGAGGCATCGTCGCTCATCGGCACCATTGGCGGCATCGCCGAACTGGTCAAGGAAAGCTTCCCCGATAGCGGCGGCAGTGGAGGTGGCGGAGGTGGCCGGCGCTTCCCCGGCAGCGTGCCGGCGACGGATAGCTGATCATGGATGACCAATTGGTCCAGTATCTGGAACAGCTGACCTTTTGGCACTGGTTCATCTTGGGCGTGGTGCTGGCGGTTTTGGAGATGTTCGCCCCCGGTGTGGTCTTTTTGTGGCTGGGCATCGCCGCCGGCGTGACCGGTATAGTGCTGCTGGCCGTGCCCGATATGAGCTGGCAATTTCAGGCTTTGAGTTTTGCCGTGCTGGCCGTGGTTTGCGTGCTTCTGGGGCGTCATTTTGTTGCCAGACGGCCGCCGGAAACGGATCATCCCACCCTCAACCGCAGGGCCGAGCAATATGTCGGGCAGGTTCATGCGCTTAGCGAATCCGTGCGCGACGGGCGGGGCAAGATAGTCATCGACGATACCATGTGGAGCGTGCGCGGCGATGATTTGCCCAAGGGTGCCAGGGTCAAGGTGGTGGCCATCGAAGGCGCGGACCTGATCATCGAGAAGGCCGACGGCTGAATTTTACAAAAACCTGAGGAGCGTATCGTGATTGTCGAACAAATCTGGACGGCCAATAAAGGAGCCAACTACAACTACATCGTCGCCTGCGGGGAAACCGGCGAGGCTTTAGCCATTGATCCGGTGGAACATGAATTATGCCTCGCAAGGGCTAAAGACAAGGGTTGGGACATAACCCAGATCGTCAATACCCACGAACATGGCGATCATATCGCGGGCAACGCGGCCATGGTGGAGGCGACCGGCGCCAAGCTCTTCGCCCACGAAAATGCAGGCGCCAAGATACCCGGTATGGATGGGGGGCTGGCCGCCGGTGACGTGGTGAAGGTCGGCGCCAGTGCCGAGCTAGATGTGCTGGATACGCCGGGGCACACCTTGATCCATATCTGTCTGCTGACCCGCGAAGATACGCCCGCCCTGATTGCCGGTGACACTATATTCAATGCGGGTGCGGGCAATTGCCGGGGAGGGGACCCGGAACTTTTATACGAAACCTTTACCACCCAGTTGGCCAAGCTTCCGGAAAATACGCGGGTCTATTCGGGCCATGATTATTTCGAACACAATCTGGGTTTCACCCTGGACCGGGAGCCGGACAATGCACGGGCCAAGGAAATTCTGGGTCTGGTGAAAAACCAGGACCCGGCCGATCCCCTGATCACCACCCTGGGTCTGGAAAAAGAGATCAACTGCTTTTTCAGGCTTTCGAGCCCGGGCGTGATCGAAAATCTGCGCCAATCTTTTCCTGACCTGGAAGCTCAGCCTGGCGAGAAGACGGTCTTTCTTAAACTGCGCGAGCTGCGCAATAGTTGGTGATTACTGGGCAGGCTGGGAGGTGCGGTGGCGGCGTCCTGTATGGGAGGCGGCCAGGGAGAAAGCGATGGCCGTGATCAGGAAAAAGGCCGGTATGCCAAGCACCAGGGGGATCATGCCTTGATCCATCAGCGCGCCGAAAAGCAAGGGTGAAATGGCGCCCCCGAACCCGTAGCCCGATGTGACCAGGCCGAAAGCCTTGCCCATGGAACCTTCGGGCGTCTCGGCTTTGACCAGAAGATCGCGCGACGGTATGATCATGCCCGTGGTGAAGCCGGCGATGAAATAGCCGGTAATGGCGGCCCATAGGGGCAGCCAATTCATGGCGATCAGGACGACCGTCAGGCTGGCCAGCACATAGCCGAGCGTGGCGATCAGATTGAGCCGCCTGACCTTATCGGCAATGACGCCGCCGGCCAGAACGCCCAAGGCCGTTCCCCACATGAAGGCCGACACGCCCTGCACCGCTTCGTTCTGGCCAATCTCGTAGAAGTCGACCATGGCCACGGTGGTAAAATCCTTGATCCCGCTGGTCCCGATCGAGCCCACCGCATAGAACAAAAACATCATGATGATCGGCGCCGACAGAAGCATGGAGAGAGCGCCCGAACCCTGTTCCTCATCCGTGACTGCCTGTTTGGTCCGTGCCTCGGCATCCTGGATGGGGAGCATGTCACGTTTGAGGAAAATAATTCCGGCAACCACCAGCCCGGCCATCCCCGACAGATGGAGGGCCGTCCGCCAATCCCAGACGGAGGCCAGAAAGACCACGGTGACGGGTGCCACGGAAAACCCGAAAAAGCCGATAAAAGTATGAAAGGAAAAGGCCCGGCCCAATCTTTTTTCATCAACCCGGTCGGATAAAATCGAATAATCAGCCGGATGAAAGATACAGTCGGCGGTGCCGATCACGGCGGCCAGCAGCAACATGGTGGGGTAATTGGGCGCCGATCCCATACCGATGATGGCCAGCGAGGTAATGGCGATGCCGGCGATAATGAAATGGCGGGGACCATAGCGGTCAACCAGTACGCCGCCCGGATAATGCCCAATGGCCGAGGTGAAGGCATAGACGGTGACGATCAGCCCCAAATGGGTGAACGTCAGTCCGATTTCGGCCTGGATCAAAAGAAACAAGGGCTGCAGGGTGAGGTAATAAAAATGGCTGAAAAAATGAGCCGAGGACACCAGCCCAATGACGGCCAAATCCTGGCGTATTTTCTGTCGCTCGTCTTGCATGGGATTTCCTAGGCGGGGACGGCAATATATGCCTTGAGGTTATCCGATCCCCGCCGGGTTTGGCAAACTCACTGCCCATTTGAAAAATTTCTCGAATTCTTCGAGCGCGGCGTCCTCATCGAACAGGCAGGGGCTGGCCTCAGCGATGCGCGTCTCCATTTCCGTCCGGTACCCGGCATCGGTCCCAAGGCGCAGGGCGATGGCGGAAAATTCCTCCAGGTTATCCGCAATGAAATCCTCGATGCCCATCATGCGGTATTGGGCCAGGGTTACGCGGCCCCGCATGAATTCGCCAGCCAGGGTAACTACCGGCTTGTTCATGGCGAAGGATTCGTAGGACGTATTGCCGCCGGAAAAATGAGGCGTATCCAAAATCACATCGGCGGTGGCCAGAAGATGCAGATAATCACCGGGCGCCACGCGGGGTATGAGCCTTACCCGGTCATGATGATCGGGCAGGGTACGCTTCATGCGCTCCATGACCCGGTCCGTCCATTGGCTGACGGCGCCTTCCAGAAGCACAAAATGTGCCTGGGGGTCATCGGCCAGAATGCGTCCGGCTATCTGATCCAGATCGGGGTGGAATTTGATGGCCATCTGGGGGCATAGATAAATATTCGCACCCGCCGGAAAGCCAAACTGTTCCCGCCCCTTGGCCGGACCTTCGGCCTCCGGGCGCCCGTAGACCGTCGGCAGGGTGGCCAGGCGGTAAAGCTGCTCGGAATAATGGGCCTCGGCACCATCGGGTTCGGTCAGTTCACTGGAAATGAAATAATCAATCGCCGGAATTCCCGTCGTATCCGGATGACCCCAACTTACGCATTGCACCCGGGCCAGGCGCGCGAAGGCCAGAAAATAGGTCCGTATATCCATGCCCAGATCGGTATAAAACAAGATATCCAGTTTTTCGTCCGCGATGCGCTGGCGAGCTTCCCACAATCCATCGGGCAGTTGAACGACACGTTCCGCCGCCTCTTTTATTTTGCGTGATACTTCGTCGTCCTGGCCGGCCATGGTGAAGACGGTCAGCTCAATTTCGCCGCGCCCCAGGCGGACAATTAGTTCCTGATTGAGGCGGCCGATGGAATGAAGGTGGAAATAGGCCGATATCATACCCAGCCTGATCCGCTGACGATTGATTGGCGGGGCCTTGCAATGGGGTGCCACAAAACCCAGCTCCGGGCAGGCCGCCAGATGGAGCCGGGCCACTTTTTCCTGCAATGCCTTATCATTCATGGCGTGGTAGGCCAGGAAAAAAGTGGTGGTCGAGGTCTCTAATGCCGGATCCTCGACCGCTAGGGCTGAACCCTCCAGCAATTTATCAATCCTGGCTTCGAAGGTAGTGCGCAATTCTTCGATATGGTCCCGCGACCAGG
Source organism: uncultured Rhodospirillaceae bacterium (assembly GCA_964493945.1). Lineage (GTDB taxonomy): Bacteria > Pseudomonadota > Alphaproteobacteria > Rhodospirillales > UBA2165 > CAZBQG01. The sequence continues at coordinate 9,984 of CAZBQG010000103.1, read as the reverse complement.
GGATGACCGGTACGGTCAGGGCCTGTTTGATGGCCAGCCCGTCATGGGGCTCCAGCACCAACGCCTTTTGATAGGCGTCCAGCGCTTCATCGTCCCAGCCCATGCGGCGATAGGCATTACCTTCATTGATCAGGGCGCGGGCCCGTTCATGATCATCCCGGGCCTGAGTTCCAGCCCGGGTATAAAGCGCCACGGCCTCGTCCGGCCTGGCACCTTCGAATAAAAGATTGGCCAGATTGATCACCGCATCGGTGCGCCCGGGATCGATTTCCAGGACCCGCTCATAACCCTCCAGCGCTTCTTGCGGGCGGCCCATCAACTTGCAAAGCTTCGCCATGTTGTAGGGCGCGTCACTGTTTCCGTGCTCCAGCACCGTCGCCTGCCCGAAAGCTTCAAGGGCTTCATCCAGGCGCCCCAGATCCTGCAACACCACGCCCAGATTATTCAGGTAAGGTGCCCGCCCCGGGGCCAGGCGCGTTGCCTGGCGGATATGTTCCACCCCTTCCGCGCCCAATCCCTGCTGGGCCATGGCTGTGCCCATCAGGTGCCAGGCATCGGCATGGTTGGGATCACTTTCGATGATCGTCTGATAGAGCCCGCGCGCTTCCTCCAGGCGGCCCGCCATATGGTGGGACTGGGCGGCGGCGAAAAGCTCCCGTTGGGAGGGCACGGTTGTCCGGGTCTCAGATCAGTCCGGCCAGGGGCGAGGAGGGATCGGCATACATCTTGCGCGGCATGCGTCCCGCCTGATAGGCGAGCCGGCCCGCCTCGATGGCCAGGCGCATGGCGCGAGCCATGCGGATGGGGTCCTTGGCTTCGGCGATGGCCGTGTTCATGAGCACCCCGTCGCAGCCCAGTTCCATGGCCACCGTCGCATCCGATGCGGTGCCGACGCCGGCATCGACCAGAACGGGCACCGAACTTTGTTCGATGATCAGGCGTATCTGCACCGGGTTCTGGACGCCCAGGCCCGATCCGATGGGGGCGGCCAGGGGCATGATCGCCGCGCAGCCCAGATCTTCCAGCCGTTTGGCCATGATGGGATCGTCCGAACAATAGACCATGACCTTGAAATCCTCGGCGACCAGTGCCTCGGCGGCGATGAGGGTTTCGGTCATATGGGGATAAAGGGTTTTCTGATCACCCAGCACTTCCAGCTTGACCAGATCCCAACCTCCGGCTTCGCGGGCCAGGCGCAGGGTGCGGAGCGCATCATCTGCCGTGAAGCATCCCGCCGTGTTGGGCAAATAGGTGTATTTCTTGGGATCCACATAATCCACCAGCATGGGCTGGCTGGGATCGCTCACATTGACCCGGCGGACGGCGACGGTGACGATTTCGGCGCCGGACGCCTCGATGGCCAGGGCGGTTTCCTCGAAATCCTTGTATTTCCCCGTGCCCACCAAAAGACGCGACGTGAAATGCAGGCCGGCCACATCGAACCCTTCATCCACCAGCTTGCCGGCCCCGTCGTCGGGCGCCCCGCCGCCTATGAAATGAACGATTTCGAGGCGGTCCCCGTCAGCCACGGGGGTTTGCCCATAATTGGATTTGGGGACGATTTCCAGGTTGCGCTCGACGGCTACCTTGCCTCCGTCCAGTCCCATATCGCCCAGCAATTGCTCGACGGTCATGGATTGTTCCAGGTTGCGGTCCTCGCCATTGATGGTCACGCGCATGGGGTTTGGGTTCCTGATCATGGTTAATTGAACAACTTGGCCAAGTATGGAACCGTTGCGCCCGGCTTTCAACCGGCTTGATAGGGGGATGGCCCGCTATCGTTTGACCCATACCAACTCCATGTTATAAGGCGGCTTTGTGGTTGGAGGGTGTGGCGTCATGGCCGCGAAGGTTCTCGTTCTCAACGGGCCCAATCTGAATATGCTGGGCAGCCGGGAGCCCGATGTATATGGGCCCCAGACCCTGGCTGATATCGAAGCGCTTTGCCATGCAAGGGGCGAAGCGTTGGGCCTGGGTGTGGATTTCCGCCAATCCAATACGGAAGGCGAGCTGGTCGGCTGGATTCAAGGCGCCGACGATGATGATGCGGCCGGGCTGATCCTCAATGCGGGCGCCTATACCCATACCTCCATCGCCATCCTGGATGCCTTGCGGGCAGCCCCCCTGGCGATCATCGAAGTCCATCTGTCAAATATCTTCCAGCGCGAAGAATATCGCCGCCATTCCTATGTCTCGGAAGCGGCCAACGGGGTGATTTGCGGCTTTGGCGGGCATGGCTATGTGCTGGCACTGGAGGCCTTGGCCCAAATTCTGGAGAAAAAAGGGGGCGGGAATTGAGCCGAGGGGCAGACCCTTCCCAGGATCATTTCGAACTGACGCCCGAATTGCTTTTGCGCGCCTATGCCGTCGGGCTTTTTCCCATGGCCGAGAGCCGCCAGGACGATACCTTGTTTTGGGTCGACCCGGAAATGCGCGGTATTCTGCCGCTGGATGATTTTCACATTCCGCGCAGTCTGCGCAAGAAACTGCGCAAAGGCGAATTCCACATCCGCTACAACGCCGATTTCGATGGCGTGATCCGGGCCTGTGCCGAGCCATCTGGAGGCCGCGAAGAAACCTGGATCAATGATGAGATCATTCAGCTTTATGGGGAATTGCACCGCAACGGTTATGCCCATTCCGTCGAATGCTGGCGCGAAGGGCGTCTTGTGGGCGGGCTTTATGGGATCAGCCTGCGGGGTGCCTTTTTCGGCGAAAGCATGTTTTCCCGCGAAACAGACGCCTCCAAGGTGGCCCTGGTCTATCTCATCGCCCGCCTCCGCCATTGCGGGTTCACCTTGTTGGATACCCAGTTCATCACGGATCATCTGAAGAATTTCGGCGTCGTCGAAATTCCGCGCGCGGACTATCAACGCATGCTGGAACGCGCCCTGGGCACAGAGGCCCGGCCTTATTCGGATTTGGCGCCGGAAGAGGAGGCGGGATTGCTGGACGGGTTCTTACAATCGATCACCCAGATATCGTAAACCGCATGTTCCATGGCGGCCAGCGCCGGGCTGGAGGCGAACATCCAGCCCCGGTAGACCTGGGCCGCGGGCTGCCCCTGGCGCAGTTCCGAAATATCAAGAAAGGCGGCACTTTCCGGTGCTTCTTCCGGTGGGCGTTTGTCGCAGATGCGGGCATAGATTTCGAGCGATCCGAAGCGCACCGATTGACCGACTGGCACTTCGAAGGTGGACACCCGGGCGGTGGTTTTATCCAGCCCCTGCAGCACGGCGATTTCCAAAGATGCGGCCCTGGCCGCCGCCGGGCCGATCAGCCAACCCGCCAAGAGCCAGGCAATAAAGATATGGCCTAGCCTGATCCCCACCATGAAACTTCCCTTGTTTTTGCTTTCCGGATCCTGGGATCCGGTAATTTTCCTCAGCCAGGCGTCCAGGGGGTGAAATCACCTGTGGCCCCATGGCGCTTGCGGGCCGCCAACTGGTGCCCGGGGGGATTGTAGGCGCCGGCCGTTCCGGTCAGGTTTTCCTGATGGGATTTTTGCCAATCCCTGGCGGCCGCGGCTTCCTGGGCCAGGCTTTCGGCCACCGTATGGTGCAGCCAGGCATGCCATTCGGGCGGTACCTTGGAAGGTTCGTCGGCGTCCTTGAAAAGCACCCAGCGCCTGTCACGCCCGTGCAACTGGCGGCCCTTGCCTCGGTAATAGCGGTTGCCGTCTTCGTCGGCGCCCACCAATTGTCCGTTGAAAAAAGTATAAATTCTTGTGCGGATGCTCATGGCTGTTCCATGACCGTTTTGACAGGCGCCCAATATGGCATTTGGCGCTCCCTGCGTCCAGTCCGGGTGGGTTGCCTGGGGGCAAAAATTTAGGCAGATTGGTAAAAAAGGGGAGATGGCAGATGGATCAAAGAAAATTCGCGGCGGGTGATATTTTGTTCAGCGAAGGCGACGCGGGCGACAGCGCCTTCCTGGTGGTCCAGGGCGCCGTTCAGATCTTGCGCGGCGACACGGTCCTGGGCGAGATCGAGGCCGGACAGATTCTGGGTGAAATGGCCTTGATCAACAAACAACCCGCATGGCTTGCGCCAAGGCAATCACCCAAGCCACCTGCGTCGTGGTTCCCGTCGAGGTGTTCGAAAAAGAACTTGGCAATATGAGTGCCTTCATGAAGGCCATGATGCTCAATCTCATCGACCGGTTGCGCGACGTGGCCGATTCCACGGGCGAAGGTGAGATCGAGTTTGAAGAAGAAGACGATGGAGTAACCTTCTTCTCCCCCGGCGAGGACGGCAAATATGAAGCAAACTAATCCCTGGAGCGGAATTTTCTCATAACAGCCCCCGCACCTGATCCAATATTGCACCACCAAGGGCACTTTCGGGATCGCCGATCTGGCTGGTGATGGAGAAATGATTAAAGCCGGCCATGGGGATGTAGCGTAACGGATAGCCCCTTTCCACCCAGGCCTGGGCAAAGCTCTTTGCCTGGCGCCGAAACTCGTTGGAATCATGTTCCGCATGGCCAATGATCAGTGGACAGCCCTGATCGGGTAACTGGTGAATGGCCGAATTGCGCAAGGCGGCCTCTTTATCCAGATGAAGATATTCGTTGCGTACCGACAGGCGGACGGGGTGCAGGTCATACATGCCGCTGGTCAGGGCGGCCGCCTTGATCACGTTATCCGGCAGGCCGAAGGGCTCCCAATCGGCGCAAAGCACCAAGCCTCCCTGATGGGCCCCCGATGAATGTCCACCGATCATGATACGGTCCGGATCGCCGCCATATTCGGCGATATGACCATGCACCCAGGCGATGGCCGAGCGGCATTGGCGGATAATTTCATCCAGGGGCGCCTGATCCGCCTTGACGAAATTCACGGCAACGAAGTGCGCGCCGGCCTCCACATGCATCTTGGCGGCATAGGCGGCCCCTTCCTTGGTATTGCGCAGCCAGGCCCCGCCATGGAAGAAAACCCGCACCGGAGCTGGCGTCTTGCTGGTGAGGAAGATATCCAGCCGTTCTTCTTCCCGCCCGCCGTATGCGATATCCCGTTTGGCTTCCAGGTTCTCCTGGGCCCATGCGTTCATCGCCTTGGCCGGCGCGCCGGCGGATTCGGGGTCGGAAACCCAGTAATTCTGAGTATATTGGTTGTCCAGTTCCTGCTGGTCATAATTGCGGTAGATGGCCATGTTTTGCTTCCCAGTTCACGATATTTATGACCGGAGATTAGGCTGTGGACGCGGGCGGGGCAACTGCCCTGCCCGGATTCTACCGTTCCAGATCGTCAATCTCGCGGGCCAGCTCGTAGCCCGAAGAGGTGACATAGGCTTCCATGGTCCGCAACCGTTGCTCGGCGCTCCGGAACCGGTGGCGCAGGCCGGAAAAAGTGGCCGAGGGCTCGGTCCGGATATCGCGCCAGAAGCCTGCCTCTTCGGCCGTATCGAACAGCTTTTCCGGCGCAGCGGGCAGGGTGACGGCGGCGATCAGATAGGCCAGCACCGTGGCCGGCGTGAAAATAAACAAGGCAAGCAGGGCGAGGGCCCGGACGGTCACCACATTGGCGCCGAAATAATCGGCGATGCCGGCGCAAACCCCACGCAGCACGCCATTTTCCGTATCCCGGTAGAGCCGGTTGCGCCGGTGGCGGGGGCGCGCGTGGTGGGAATGCCCATGGTCAGAGGAATGTTTACGTTTGTGGCTCATGTTTGGTTCCTCCAATTGGGGGATTGGGCGTCGAGGATGCTTTCCAAGGTGTTGATGCGGCTCTCCAGCTTGGGCGCCAGGTCCCAAAGTTCCGAGAGCATTTTCTCATCCTCCGGCGAGAGTACCTTGGAAGTGCGCCAGCGGGTTGCGTAATGGGCGATGATCCATATGGGTGCCACGAAAACCAGAAAGATCAACATGGCCGGGATAAACATGAAGGCTCCCATGGAATGATTTCTCCTTGATCCTTGAATGGATGACTATTTGGCTTTGGCGCCTTTTTTGGTCATTTGGAATTTGAGGGCGCTCAGTTCGTCCTCGATGGCGGTGTTGATTTCCAGATCGTTGATTTCTTCTGACAGGGTCTTGGTCTGACCCAGATCATAGACCTCTGCTTCGCCTTCCATTTCATCGACGCGTTTGTCCATCTGCTCGAAGCGCTGAAAGGCGGCTTCCAGGCGTTCGTTATGGATCTGGCGGCGCAGCTTGACGCGCGAGGATGCGGTCTCGTGACGGGCATGGATGGTTTTCTGTTTGGCTTCGGCTTCACCAAGCTTGGCCTGCAGCTTGCGGATATCGGCGTCACGCTGGGCCAGGGCTTCGTCCAGCAGGACCATCTCATCGGCCAGCTCCTTGGCCCCCTCGGCCAGTTTGGCCTTTTCGATCAGCGCACCCCGGGACAAATCCTCCCGGTCATTGCGCAGTGCCACCTCGGCCTTGCGCTGCCAATCGGCCTGGGCTTCCGAGAAACGGTCGAGGGCGCGCTGAATTTCTTTCTTCTCGGCGATGGTCTTGGCCGCCGTGGCGCGCACTTCGTATAGGGTTTCCTGCATCTCCTGGATGATCAGACGGATGATCTTGGCCGGATCCTCGGCCTGATCCAGTAAAGACGTGATGTTGGAATTAGCGATGTCGCTGAGCCGGGAAAAAATACCCATGATATTGGTCTACCTCTTTCAGAGTTATGCTGTCCCCTTCATAATTGCAGAATGTATGCCATATTAAGAATATTCTTTAACCTATTGAAAAATAACAAAACACAATATACCCGTGGCCTATCCACAATGTTGAAAAAAGCTAATAGTTGGTTTATTATACTATATATTAGTTTAAATAGGATAATATCATGCCATTACCCTCCGACGAACCGGCCCCGCTTATCGGTCAGGCTCCGGCCTTTCTGGAACTGATGGAGCGGGTCTCCAGGGTGGCACTGCTCGACCGGCCGGTGCTGATCATCGGCGAGCGGGGCAGCGGCAAGGAACTGATCGCCGCCCGCCTGCATTTCTTTTCAGGCCGTTGGGGCCGGGCACTCGTTAAAATGAATTGTGCTGCTTTGGCCGAAAATCTTTTGGAAAGCGAGCTGTTTGGCCATGAAGCGGGCGCCTTCACGGGTGCGGTCAAACGCCGGGCCGGGCGCTTTGAGTTGGCCGACGGGGGCAGTCTGTTTTTGGACGAGATCGCCGGCGCCAGTCTGGCCGTCCAGGAAAAGATTCTGCGGGTCGTCGAATATGGGGAAATGGAACGCCTCGGCTCGTCGCAAACCCTGGGCGTCGATGTGCGGGTGATTGGGGCGGCCAACAAGGACCTGGCCATCGAGGCGAAAGAAGGGCGTTTCCGCCCTGATCTGTTGGACCGGCTGGCCTTCGAGGTGCTGACCGTGCCGCCGCTCCGCGCCCGGCCCGAAGACATCCCCTTGCTGGCCGATCATTTTGGCCGGGCCATGTCCCTGGAATTGGGCCGGCCCGATTATCTGGGTTTAACCAAGGGGGCGGATGCGCGTCTGATGGCATATGACTGGCCCGGTAATGTGCGCGAGCTGAAAAACGTGGTGGAGAGGGCCGTTTTCTCCTGGCCCGATCCCCAAACGCCGGTGGGTGAGGTGATTTTGGACCCCTTCGCGTCGCCCTACCGGATCGGCATGGCAGAGCCCGAACAAGCTCCAAGCCCCGAACCAATACCGGAAGGGCCCATGGACCTCAAATCCACCCTGGCGGAGACGGAAAAAAGGCTGTTGGAAGAGGCCATGAACGGGCAGCGCTTCAATCAGCGGGCTGCGGCGGCCCAATTGGGGCTTACCTATGACCAGATGCGGGGCAGGCTCCGGAAATACGGTCTGTTGGACCATTGAAGCCCTTGGGTGCTAAACTGGCGCAAAATTAACAGGGGGGTGCGGATCATGGCCGGAAAGATCATCTCGGCAGCTGTTTTTTTTCTTCTCCTTCTGAGTTGGGCGGATGGGGCTCGGGCCCTGAGCGGGCAGGGTTTGCTCGAATCATGCCAGGAACATATCAAGGCGCGTGACAGCGGCACGGTGCAAACCCGCGCTGCCGCCTTCGACAGTGGTGCCAGGTCCGGCAACTGCATCGGCTATATTTACGGGGTCATCGAATCCCACGATTTCCTGACCTTGCAAAACACCCGCCTGTCCCGGTTTTGCATGCCCAGAAGTGTGGGCGCGGGCCACCTGATTGGTGTCGTGCTGCGTCATCTGAGGGCCGATCCGCTAAGCCGAAAAAGAACCGCGGCTGAGGAAATCGCCCTGGCGCTGAGCGCCGCCTTCCCCTGCGCCAGCCGCCGTTAATACCAAGCTGCATAAATAAACGCCGCCCTCCGGGTCGCCTTTCCCGCCCTCCCTGGGCGTCGGGAAGGCTTGACGATGAGACAACATCGACCGCGCCTCCCCTCCTACCGGGAGAACGGGCAAAACGATCACAATCGATGTTTATTTATGCAGCTTGATATAACCCCGTTCACCATTTATCAACTTCTCGGGCCCAGTATGAAGCCACTGGGATAGAGGAGTTTGCAGAATGCGGTACTCTGTTCGTTTCGAAAACAGTCGGAAAATATGGCTCGTTGGCGATTGCGGTGATGCCAACCGGACCCTGGGAGAACACCGGACCAAGGCGGCTGCCTATGCGCAGGCCGGTGCCGAACAGGAACGCTGGGCTGAAAGCCATTCGGGCGCCCGTAATACAGGGCGCCTTGGCGATGTCTCGCCCAGATCATTAGTTTACAGATAAGCTGGAAAACTCAGTTTTCCAAGGTGATGTGTTCGGTTATTTCGGCCAGCGCCTCATCAAGCTTGTCTGTTTCCACCTGACAGGTGGCCGCGGCCTGGTGTCCGCCTCCGCCATAATCAAGCATGATAAGTCCCAGATTGGCGTTCGATGTGCGGTTGATGATGGATTTTCCGGCGGCGATCTGATCGCGCCCTGGGTCCGATGTTTTCAGCACATGGACCGACACGTTGCATTCCGGATACAATGCGTAAACGGTGAAACGGTTGCAGGCATAAACCGGATCTTCGTTGCGTAAATCGGCCGTAACCACCCGGTCGGTCACCTTGCCACAGCGACGCAACTGCATCTCGGCGAATTCCTCGTGCTCCAGATAAAGATGCAACCGTTCCTCGACGGCGGGGATGGTCGGGATTTCCTCGATCGGATGACGCCGGCAATAAACCATCATGTCTTTTAGCAGCTCTTCCTGGCTGGTGGAAAATTTGCTGAAGCGTGACAGTCCCGTTCTGGGATCCAGCAGGAAGTTCAGTTGTGCCCAGCCTTCCGGTGCCAGAATATTCACTTCCGAATAATCAGCCGAATCCGCTCGGTCAACGGCTTCCAGCGTGGACAGGGAAATTTGCGGAAAGGTCTGCTCGCCGCCGTAATAGTCATAGGCAACCCGTGCCGCCGACGGCGCGTTGGGTTCAATGATGAGGTTTCCCTAGTCTCCGACGCGGATGGTTTCACTCACATGGTGGTCAAAGCACATACTGACCCCATCCACATAGGGCAGATTGGCGGTAATATCGCGCTCGCTGACTTCGATCTTGCCTTCTTGCATTTCCCAAGGCTCGGCAAATACCACGTCATCGAGCATTTCAAGCTCGTGGAACAGCCTGCCACAGACCACGCCATCAAAATCAGCGCGGGTTACCAATCGATATTTATTCTCGGCCATCAGTTTCTCCCGGGGTGCCGGCGACCGCTTTCGCGGTGGATAGATTTAGCACCCAAATAGATCAGTATCAACGGTTGGGAAGCCTGAAATTCAATTAGAATTATATGGGTCCCGAAAGCCTTGTTTTACAGGGGCTGGACAGGGCAAGTCCGGGAGAAGTACAAATAGATCAAGGGTAATGAGGCAAAACCGGGGAATATCAGTGCAAAAGATTTCCATTCTGGCCTTGGCAGCGGTTGCTTCCTTGAGTTTTTGGGCCGGTGCAGCAGGAGCGGGGACGTCGGGCGCCATCTATGACATGTCCGGTCTGCTGTCTCAAAAGCATCCCTTCGATACTTCCGCCGCTCCCCA
>CAZBQG010000102.1:0-14408 GCA_964493945.1 uncultured Rhodospirillaceae bacterium | reverse complement strand
CCGGGGTGGTTATCGCCGGCGGGTTGATGGTGCCCATATCCACCCGGCTGACCACACCGGAAGTCGACTTCATTTTCGAAGACTGCGCCCCGGGCTTTGTTTTTTTCGCACCTCAATTCCGTGACGCGGCGGGGGAGGCGGCCGCCAAGCTAAGCAATGTCAAAATGATTGCCATGGATAGTCCGGAGGGTGACGAATTTGATTTCGAGGATCTGATCCGGGCAGGGTCCGGAGCGGAGCTTCCATCCATTCCACCCGATGACGATGATTGCGTCATCGGCTACACTTCCGGCACCACCGGCAACCCCAAAGGGGCCATCGCCACCCACCGCAACCTGATCCTCATTCATGGGTTGATGAACGCCGTGGAATTCCGGCTCAGCGGCGCTGACCGGACCCTGGTCACCACGCCCATGGCGCACCGCACAGGTTTGGGACACATCGCCAACATGTTCTGCCTGGGCTCCTCCATCGTCATCATGCCCAGTTTCGATCCTGTGGAGGCCGTCGATCTGATCGAGCGCGAAGAGGTAACGGTGATCAGCTGCGTGCCGACCATCGCCCGGCTTTTCGCGCCCGAAGTAGAACGCCGCCCCGAAGCTTGCGCCTCCTTGCGTACGATGATGGCGACCGGCGAAATATTCCCCGTTGCGCTGAGGGACAGGCTTATGGCGGTGTTGCCTGATCTTCAGATTTTCAGCTTTTTCGCTCAGACCGAGACCGGTTTCGTCACCTGCCTGCGCCCGGAAGAACAAGAGGCCCAGCCCCAATCCCTGGGCCGCGCGGTGCCCGGTGTGGAGATTCGCATCGTCGATGAAAATCTAAACGACCTGCCCGACGGCGAGGCCGGCGAAGCGCTGGTGCGCTGCGGTATGCCCGGCGAGATCACTACCATGCGCGAATATCACAACCGCCCGGAAGCCAACAGGGAAAACATCCTGGAGGGCGGTTGGATGAAGACCGGCGATGTGTTCCGCCGGGACGAGGACGGATATCTCTATTTTGTTGACCGGGCCAAGGACATGATCGTGTCGGGTGGGCTGAACATCTATTCCAAGGAGGTCGAGCTCGTCCTGATTGACCACCCATTGGTCGGTGATGCGGCCGTGATCGGCGTGCCCGATGCGGAGTTCGGCGAATCCGTCATGGCTTTTGTGCAGGTGGAAGAAGGTGGAACTGTATCGGCGGAGGCACTGATCGAGCATTGCCGGGAACGGATCGCCAGCTACAAAAAACCAAAATATGTCCGCTTTGTCGATGCCCTGCCCATGACCGGCACGGGCAAAGTCCAAAAGCGGGAGCTGCGCCAATCCGTCGAGGATGAATTCAAGGCCGACGCAGAGGCCCGGGCATAGGCTAAACCAAATGCTTGAACTCTATCATTTCCACGGCGCTACCTGCGGTCTCAAGGCCAGGCTATCGCTTGCCGAAAAGGGCGTGGAATACACGGGCCACGCCGTGGAGCGGGCTTACCTCAGATCACCCGAATACCTCAAACTCAACGCCAACGGCGTAGTCCCCACCTTGATCCATGACGGTGAGGTGCTCGTCGAAAGTTCGGTGATCATCAATTATGTGGATGATGCCTTCGACGGGCCGCCCCTTAAACCGGCAGGGCCAATGGGCGCGGCCAAAACCTGGTGGTGGATGAAGCGGGCCGATGAATGTCTGCCCATGATCGGCACCCTCACCTACACCATATCCATGCGCCCCGGTATTCTAGAAAAGTCACCGGAGGAACTGGAAGCCTATATCGAGGAAACCCCCAATGCGGCATTGCGCGACAGGCGCCGGCGCATCATCGGCCTGGGGTTCGAGAGCCCGGACTTCCCGGTGGCCATGGAAGGGTTGAATAAAATGCTGAGCGATATGGAAGCGGCATTGGCCGGAAATGAGTGGCTTGTGGGCGTTGAATATACGCTTGCCGATACGGCCATGACCCCCTTGATCGAGCGGTTGGACGAGCTGGCCTGCGCCGATATGTGGCGGCTGGGCCGCCCCCGGCTGGCCGGCTGGTGGGAGCGCATTCGGGCCAGGGCTTCATACAACGAATGCCTGGGCCCCACCCCCAATCCGGAAAAACCCCAGCACCAGAGGGAAGGTCAAAAGGCCTGGCCTGAAATCAAGCGCCTGCTGGGCAGCTAGACCCCGCGGTCATTCCTCGATCTTGACTATCTTGACCTTGACGCAAAGATCGATGCTCAGATTGCCGGGGCTGGTATGGTCCCAATCCACTTCCAACAGATCGTTGAAAAAGATGCCCTTGCCCAAGGCCTTGGGCATGGTTTCGGCCCAGTGTCCGGCCAGGGCACCGATGCCCAGCCCTTCCGGATGGATCACCTGGGTCAGGCGCAGTCTTCCTTTCACCCGGCGGCCGCCTTCGTTCTCGACCCAGACCAGATCGCCACTGCTTAAGCCTTTTGCCCGGCCCACATCTTCGTTGATGGCGATGGTGTAGGAAAAGGGGTCCATCTGGGCGGCTTCGTCGAGCCAGCCATTTTCCATGGTCAGGCTGTTGGTGTGCACGATGTCGCGGTAATAGAAGCCGTAAAAATCGAAGCCTTCCTTTTTGCATTCATGGGAATTGCAAGGCAGCCAGGCGGGCAGCGGGGAATAGTAATCCTTATCGATTTGAAGGCCCCGGGGATCGGTGATGGCGGATATTTTCTCATGGATATCCTCCATCCATTCCCAATAGACGGGTACCCGCACATCCTCGAAATGGCGCCAATAGACCTCTTCGGGTTTTTTGGGCCAGTTGATGACGCCGTTCTCCTTGAACCATTCCAGGCCTTTGTCTTCACCAAATTTGTCTTTCAGGTCGTGATCGCACACTTCGGTGTAGGCATATCGCCTGTCGGGTGCCAACCGGTAGGGCGGCTCCAGTTCCAGGACGGCGTTCAGGGCGGCGTTGAGATCGGCGACGAAGCCCACCCGGTCGGCCAACTCAATGAGCACATCGGCCAGTTCGCGGCGCTCACCGATGGGCTCGATGGCAGGCTGACGGATGGGCCAGCTCCATGTCCCCTGCCCCGCCGGATGGCTGAAGATGAACGGAAAATTTGACCGCGAATCATGGGTTTCCAGATAACCGCAATCGGGCAGGATGATATCGGCGAATTGGGAAGTCTCGTTGAGGAACACATCGAAGCAGACGATGAATTTATATTTCTTGAGGGCCGCTTCCGCCGCATCCTTGTTACCGACGCTCATGATCTGGTTGGCGCCCAGATTGATGATCATTTCGGGCCGGTAGGGCAGTTCCATCTGTTCCCAGATTTCTTCCTGATCGGTGGAGGTCTGGATGGGCGAGCGGAAGGAAAGGGGGAACAAATCCTCTAAGCCCATCCGCTGCGGCGGGCGCGGATCGCTGAGCGGAAATGGCGCGTGGGGCGCCACCCAGGACCCGGTGATCATCAGCCCGTCCGGATCGGGATGGGGCGCGTAACGCAGCCGCCCGGTTTCGGGATAACCGTGGCAGGCTGGATTGAAGCCCAGACACCCGCCGGCCATATCGGCGCTGCCAACGATCTGGTTGAGCAAATCGATGGCCAGCATGTTATAGGCCGAATTCTTATGCCCCTGGGCACCCCTAAAGGCGATGGCCGCCGCCGGCCGGTAGGGCACCTCGACCCCGTCGACGACGATGGTGGAACCGATCCTGGCTTCGGCGCCGAACTCACGCGCCATGCTGCGGATATTGTCGGCGGGGATGGTGGTGATTTCTTCCACCATTTCCGGCGTATAGGTTTTGAGGTGCTCTTTCAGCAAGACGAAAGCCGGCTGGCATGCCTTGCCCTGGGCCTGGAATTCCCCCTCCAGGGCCACATTGGCACTACCGGTTCCGTCGAAAACCGCTGCCTCGCCCGCCGCTTCGTCCCAGACCAGGGGCTTGGAGGTTTCGGCGTCTCGCACATAACGCCCATCGGGTCCGACCAGATAGGCGCCGTTGGTCTTGGCTTTCAGATATTGTGCATCAAACATGCCCAGCTCATTGACCAGCTGATTGGCCAGCCCCAAGGCCAGGGCGGCATCGGTACCGACCCGGATGGGGACCCACTCGGTGGCCTTGGCGCCCACCTGATTGGCGAAGGGATCGACCACCACCATTTTCATGCCGCGCGCCCTGGCATCCGCTGCCAGGCGCATATTGGTGTTGGAAACATGCCCCGCCCCATGGCCCTTGGAGGCGCCGAAATAAAGGGCGTATTGGCAGAGCTCGAAATCGGGCACCACGGACCAGGAGGCATGCATGATGCCACTGATCAGATGCGCCCCATTGCCGCAATGAAGCCCGCCGCCGGCGGACGAAGTATTGATGGTGCCGAAGCCGGAAGCGAATGCGACGAAGGGCACATGCATGGAAAAGACCGTGGTCGTGCGCATGAGCAAAAGCTTGCGGGGGTCTTCCTCGCGGATCAGTTTGAGGCGCCCGGCGATTTCGTCCAGGGCCTCGTCCCAGGAAATTTCCTTCCAGCCGGGGTCCACTTCCATGCCTTTTTCCGGATTGGTCCGGCGCAAGGGCTTGTTCACCCGGTGAGGGTCATAATGGGTCATGATCCCCGCCACGCCCTTGCCACAAAGCCGGCCCTTGCCCACTTCGCTGTCCGGATTGCCTTCGATCTTGGTGATCACACCGTCCACCCGGTGGGCCAGGATGGAGCACGACCCGTAACAAAGACTGCACGAAGATGGTACCCACACATCTTCGCGCGGCTTGCCATCCGCTTGCCTGCTTGCCCGATCCACGGGTTCAATTACGTTCATGCTTCCGTCCCCCAAATTCAAGGAAAGTGATCATAGCCAAACATCCGCGCCATGTCCCGGAAAGTGCGCTATCTGCCCGGAATCTTTTCCAGCGCTTTCTGCTGGACCGGGGTTAAGGGCAAGGCTTTCATCGGTGGAACCGGTGCGTCCCTGCCGGAGGGTAGCGTCTTCGGTTTTGCAGGAGGCCTGATTTCCGTCTCCGGGTAGACCGGCACCCGGTCTATATTTTCTCGGGCAGAGAAGCGCCGCAAAAAGGCGTCATAGGCGGTGCTTTGCGTGCGGCCCTCTTTTTCGGCTTTAAGCACTTCGAGCGTGAGATAAGCTACTTTATAAAGATGAAAAGGGACCGTTCCTTCGACAGAATGGGCATAATTGGCCAAAAATTCTTCGTAGGCGCCGATCGTACCCAGATCCGAGGCATGATCAAAATCCTCGGAGAATCGATCTTGCGAAATGGTGCACGCGGTTACCAAGAACAATAAACAAAGCGAAAGAATTCGCCCAAAATAAATGGCATGAGGATAGATGGATTGAGACATGGGCGCTCCGGCTCCCTCTCAGGATAAACCCTGCACTTGTCCGGCGATAATGCCGCCCAGGATCAGCCAACCGTAGAGCCGGTTGGATTTGAACTTGACCAGGCAATCCTTGGGATCATCCGTATCCACATCAGCCGATTGCCAAGCTAACTGTAGTGTCCCCAGAAACAATGCCAGGTAAAAAATCCAACCCAGCCCCACCAGATATCCGGCCACCCCAAGCAATATCAGGCTGATCCCATGAAAGACGAACAGCCAGGGCCGGGTCTGATCGCCAAGCTTTATGGCGGATGATTTGATGCCCACCATCAGATCGTCTTCCTTGTCCTGATGGGCATAGATGGTGTCATAGCCGAGCGTCCAGAAGAAGCCGCTGGCATAAAGAACCCAGGCGGGTGCCGTCAGATCGCCCCTGACCGCCGCCCAGCCCAAAAGCGTTCCCCAATTAAACGTAAGACCCAGCATGGCCTGGGGCCAATAGGTGATGCGCTTCATGAAGGGGTAAACGACGATGAAAGCCAGGGACGCCACACCCACCCAGATGGCGAACATGTTGAACTGAAACAAAATGGCAAAGCCCAGCAACCCCAGACCGATCATGAAGACTATGGCTTGCGTAAGGCTGATGGCGCCCGAGGCCAGGGGGCGGTCCGCCGTGCGCGCCACCATGGCGTCGAATTTGCGGTCCGTGATGTCGTTGAAGACGCAGCCCGCGCCGCGCATGATCATGGCCCCCACCCCAAACAGAGCCAGCAGCCACAAACTTGGCCAGCCGGGCTCGGCCAGAGCCAGGCTCCACCAGCCGGGGAACAGCAACAACCAAGTGCCGATGGGCCGGTCGAACCGGGCCATGCGTCCATAGGGCAATGCCCAGGCCGGTGACCAGCGCGCAAATATGCCGCCAGCATGAATGTCACTGGCCGAAATTGGTTTACTTTCACCTGTTTGGGCCATGGGCAAAAAATAAGCCTTCCCACGCCGTCTGGCAATCGGTCACCAACAGCTTCTATGATGGCACCTTTCACCTATTGCCTTGGGAGAGGGCATGACTGCAAAGACACGGCTTTTCGTCAGCGGTGATCTCGGCGCCGGGCGCATCATCGATCTGGATGCCGGCCAGGCCCATCATGTGATCAATGTGCTCAGGCTGGAGGGCGGCCAGCAACTGGCCTTGTTCAATGGACGCGACGGCGAATGGCTGGCCGAGCTGGAAAAATCCGGCAAGCGCAAAGCCAAGGCTCGCATCCTGGAAATCATGCGGCTCCAGTCCGCCGAAACCGACTTATGGCTGCTGTTTGCCCCCGTCAAGCGCGCGCCCATTGATTTGATCGGCGAAAAGGCGACGGAGCTGGGCGCGTCGCTTTTATGGCCGGTGATCACGGCCAGGACCAATGTGGCCAGGGTGAACATGGACCGCCTGGCGGCCAATGCCCGGGAAGCCGCCCAGCAATGCGGCCGCCTGAGCGTGCCCGGGCTGCGCGACCCCCTGGCGCTGGATGAGGTGATCGCCAATTGGCCCGCCGAAAGACGCCTTCTGGTGATGGATGAAAGCGGCACTGCCCCGCCTATCGCCGATGTTCTGGGACGCGCACCGGCACCCGGCGGCGAGGCGATTTTGGTCGGACCCGAGGGAGGCTTTGAAAGATCAGAGCTTGACGCCATGGTAAAACAGGCATTTGTTAAGGCTGTTGGGATGGGAGAGCGCGTTTTGCGTGCGGAAACAGCGGCCATTGCGGCGCTCGCCTGTTGGCAGGCATTGATTGGCGATTGGCGGGCGGCACCAAAAAAACCTGAGAGAGAACCTAGTGGATTGCAATAGCGGGGACGCCCAGGCGCCCATCACGGATAAAAGCCAACTCGTCGCCTATATGGCAGAGGGCTGCAAACCAGCGGAACTTTGGCGGATTGGTACCGAACACGAAAAATTCACCTTTTACCCGGACAGCCTGGAACCTCTCGCCTATGAAGGGCCCAAAGGTGTGCGCGCCGTGCTGGAGGCGCTGGCCCGCATGGGATGGACGCCGGTGCTGGAAGGCGGCAACACCATCGCGCTGACCAAGGAGGACAAAAGCTCCGTCACCCTGGAGCCCGGCGGCCAGATCGAGCTTTCCGGTGCCCCCCTTGAGACCATCCATCAGACCTGCGCCGAAACCGGGCGGCATCTGAGCCAGATGAAGGAAGTAGCGGACGAATTGGGCATCGCCCTCATGGGTCTCGGCTACCGGCCCAAGGGCCGGCTGGAAAACATCCCCTGGATGCCCAAACCGCGCTACGCCATCATGCGCCGCCATATGCCGAAGCGAGGAAAACTGGGCCTGGATATGATGTTGGCCACCACCACGGTGCAAGTGAATTTGGATTTTTCCAGCGAGGAGCGCATGATCCGCATGTTCCGGGTTGCCCTCGCCCTGCAGCCGGTGGCCACAGCCCTTTGGGCCAATTCCCCCTTCAAGGAGGGACGCAAGACCGGGTTTCTCAGTTACCGCAGCCATATCTGGACCGATACGGACCCGGACCGCTGCGGCATGCTGCCTTTCGTGTTTGAAGACGGTTTCGGCTTTAAACGGTATGTGGATTACATGCTGGATGTCCCCATGTATTTCGTCCGCCGGGATGGCAAATATATCGATGCGGCGGGGCAGTCTTTCGCCGATTTTATGGCCGGCCAACTGCCAGCCCTACCCGGCGAGACGCCCACCATAGTGGATTGGGAAGACCATCTGACCACCGCCTTCCCCGAAGTCCGGCTGAAACATTTCCTGGAAATGCGCGGCGCCGACGGCGGTGATTGGGGAAATATCTGCGCCCTGCCCGCTTTCTGGGTCGGGCTTTTCTATGATGATGAGGCCCTGGCCGGGGCCGAAGGCCTGATCGGCGATTGGACCGTGGGTGAAATCATGGCGCTACGCGACGAGGTGCCGAAAACGGCGCTGGGCACGCCGTTCCGTCACGGGACCGTTCAGGATATAGCGCTAGATGCCCTTCAACTGGCCAAAGAGGGGCTGGGCCGGCGGGGCCGGCTGGACGGCACGGGCCAGAACGAAGACCATTTCCTCCAGCCCCTGTTCAAGGTTGCCGGCAGCGGCATCACCCAGGCCGAGGAAATGATCGCCCTCTTCGATGGCAAATGGCAGGGCAGCGTCGATCCCATATTCGAGAAATATGCCTACTAACGTGAATGGCCGGAATCCATGAGTGATGCGGGCATCCAAAACGCTATCTAGCTATATTTTGACGGGCTCTATGACAGCGACAGGGGGATGCTGGAACAGGCCTTCCACCCCGAAGCCAAAATCATCGGCTTTTCCAGCAACGGCAAACTCAACCTCATGAGCCTGGAAACTTTTCTGGGCTTTATCGATACGGTGCCCTCGCCCAAGGCCGAAGGTGCGCCCTATGACATGGAAATCCTGGATATAGACCAAACGCCCACCACCGCCTCGGTGACGGTACGCGATTTATATCTTGGGCGCATGTTCATCGATCATCTGCATCTGGTGGACGAGCAAAGAACCTGGCGCATCATCTCCAAGCTGTTCCATTCGGAACCCGCCGATTAGGCCTCCGTACCACCCACTGTCAGCTCATTGATCAGCAAGGTAGGCTGCCCCACGCCCACGGGGACGCCCTGGCCGTCCTTGCCGCAGGTCCCGACGCCCGGATCAAAGGCCATGTCGTCGCCGATCATGGATACCTTGGTCAGACAATCCGGGCCGTTGCCGATCAGGGTGGCACCCTTGACCGGAGCACCCTTTTTGCCGTCTTCGATCATATAGGCCTCGGTGCAGGTGAAGACGAATTTTCCGGAAGTGATATCCACCTGTCCGCCGCCGAAATTGACCGCATAGAGACCCTTTTTCACCGAACCCAGAATTTCATCCACCGGATGATCGCCGTTCAGCATATAGGTGTTGGTCATGCGTGGGATGGGACCGTGGGCAAAGGATTGGCGCCGTCCATTGCCCGTTGCGGGCACACCCATCAGGCGGGCATTCATGCGGTCCTGCATATAGCCTGTGAGCCGCCCATCCTCGATCAGCGTGGTGCATTGGGTGGGCGTTCCTTCATCATCAACCGAAAGAGAGCCGCGCCGGTCTTCGATGGTTCCGTCATCGACCACCGTGACGCCGGGTGAGGCGATGCGCTCTCCCATGAGTTCGGAAAAGGCCGAGGTCTTTTTGCGGTTGAAATCCCCTTCCAACCCGTGCCCGATAGCTTCATGGAGCAAAATGGCCGGCCAGCCGGGGCCCAGCACTACGGGCATTTCGCCGGCCGGTGCGGCCACCGAATCCAGATTGACCAGGGCCTGGCGCAAGGCTTCATCGACAGCGCCCTGCCAATTATCAGGGTTTAAAAACCGGTCATAGGTGACCCGCCCGCCGGTCCCGTAGCTACCCTGTTCCATGCGCTCGCCCTCGCCCACCACGCAGGCCACATTGAGGCGCACCAGGGGACGGATATCGCCAACACGGGCGCCGCCGGCCCGCATGATCTGCACCGCCTGCCAGGAGCCGGCCAGGGACGCGCTGACCTGGCGCACCCGTTCGTCCTTGGACCGGGCATATTCATCCATATCGGCCAGCAGCTTCACTTTGTCCTCGAAGGGAACCAGATTGAGCGGATTGTCATCCATATAGAGGTTACGGTTGGTGGCGCTAGGCGCCTCGGCCATGGTGCCGTCATGCCCCCGATGCACCGCCTGGACCGTTTCGCCGGCCCGCTTTATGGCTTCTTCGCTAAGCTCTGACGCATGGGCATAGCCGGTCGCCTCGCCCGCCACGGCGCGCAGCCCAAAGCCTTGCGAGGTATCGAAATTGGCGTTTTTCAGCCGCCCGTCATCAAAAGAGAAACTTTCCGACAGATTATATTCAAGAAACAATTCCCCATCGTCGGCGCCGCCCAGCTGTTCGCCCACAATATTCTCGACGCGGCCCACATCCAGGCCGGCGCGCGTGAAGAACAATTCATCCGTGGCGGCCAGATCGGTCATGATTTGCTCCTTCCCCAAAAAAAACTTTAACCCAACAAAGAGATAAGGTTGGCGGGCTTTAGGCACAAGAGACAAATCATTTGCCGGTGATTTACCTTGACCTTGGCGGCGAAGCGTTTATCCTTATAGGGACTACGTGGTGATTTGTTCGACCAGCTTGCGGCCACGTTAAATAAACAGAGCTAAAAGGTCGGTGCGTTGAAAAACCCCGGCCATTCCCTGTCGGGGATTTTTTATGCCCGGCGCATGAAAAGGAGTGAAAAACGATGACCGAGAAAAACGGGGTCAATAATAACTGGCGCGCCCGCACCCAAATGGTGCGGGGCGGCACTTCGCGTTCCGAATTCGGCGAGACCAGCGAAGGGCTGTTCATGACGTCGGGCTATATCTATCCGACGGCTGACAGCGCGGAACGCGCCTTCAAGGACGATGAGGACCGCTTCATCTATTCGCGTTTTGAAAATCCAACTGTCGGCATGTTTCAAGACCGCCTGGCACTCATAGAGGGCGCTGCATACTGCCGCGCTGCGGCTACCGGCATGGCCGCCGTCTTCACCTCGCTCGCCTGCCAATTGAATGCCGGTGACCGGCTGGTGGCCTCCAAGGCCCTGTTCGGGTCATGCGATTATGTCTGCACCGAAGTGCTGCCCAGTTTCGGCATCGAAACCACCATGGTCCTGGGGACCAACCTGGAAGCCTGGGAGGAAGCCCTGTCCAAACCCACCGGCGCGGTCTTTCTGGAAACGCCCTCCAATCCAGGCATCGACGTGATCGATATCAGCGCGGTCAGCGAACTGGCCCATGCAGCCGGGGCCCGGGTGGTAGTCGATAACGTGTTCGCCACGCCCATCCTGCAAAGCCCGCTGGAGCTGGGCGCCGATATTGTGGCCTATTCGGCGACCAAGCATATCGATGGCCAGGGGCGCGCCATGGGCGGGGCCATTCTCTCCAATGACGAGGAATATCTTGAGGATAACCTGCGCATGTTTATCCGCCACACCGGGCCATCCATGAGCCCGTTCAATGCCTGGGTGTTGCTTAAGGGGCTGGAGACCCTGGAGCTGCGCGTCAAGCAGCATTGCGAGAACGCCCATATCGTGGCCGCCTTTCTGGACGGGCGGAAGGAAATCAAGCGCATCGTCTTTCCCGGCCTGCCCAGCCATCCCCAATATGAACTGGCCAAAAAGCAGATGTCTGATGCGGGCTCTGTCATCACCTTCGAACTGGACGGCGACAAAGAGCGCACCTTCCGCTTTGTCAACGGGCTCAAGATGATCGATATTTCCAACAATCTGGGGGACACCAAAAGCCTGGTCACCCATCCGGCAACCACGACGCACCAGCGGATATCGGAAGAAGGGCGGGCCGAATTAGGCATTACGGACGGCGTCGTCCGGCTTTCGGTCGGCCTGGAGGATCCGGCAGACGTGATGGAGGATCTGGCTCAGGCCCTGGAGGGGTAGAGGTTATGGCTACCCTTGGCGCCAGGGTAGCCCATCCACCTTCCAGCCGGCGCGGTTGCCCCGGTGGCCGGCTTCGTCGGGCGGCCCCTCGAAGCCATCCAGCACGTTGTAGCACTGCCCGTAACCTTCCAAGGTCATGGTCCGGGCGGCATGCATGGACCGCTGCCCCGAACGGCATAGGAAAAGAACCGTGTGGTGGGGGCGCACGCCACTGGCCGCCAATTCCCGGGCGAAGTTTTCGTTTCGCTCACCGTCCGGAAAAAACACCCAGGACAGATTGATTTGCTCCTTGCCCAGCGCACTCAGATCGGTGACGCCCACATAGCCCCATTCCGCATTGGTCCGCACATCCACCAGAACAGCGTTTTCGTCATGGCTCAACATGTCAAAGGCCTTTTTTGGCGAAACGTCGCCGGCATAGCCTTCCGCGGATTTTTGTTCTTCGCTCAAATTACGCACTCCCGGTCAAATTTCAGGTTCCAAAGATTAAAAATGAACCCAGCGAATGGCTTATGCAATGCTATTTTAGGTGTTCTCGGGCGGGCGGTGTTATAAGTTCTCCGGCGCACCGATAAGAGGATCACATCAGACCCATCATGGCCGGCGGCAAAAAACAAAATAAAGACGGGACGGTGGCGGAACTTACCGTGGTCGTGCCGGTGCACGACGAGGCCCCAAATCTGCGCCCGTTGATCGACGAAATCGAGGCGGCCTTGACTGGGGTGGCGGGCTTCGAAATCCTCTATGTGGATGATGCCAGCCGCGATGAGACGCCGGATATACTTGCCGGGCTGGCTGCTGAGTTTCCGCGCCTCCGCCACATCCGCCACACGCAAAGAAGCGGTCAGAGTGCGGCCATCGCCAGTGGCGTAGCGGCGGCGGCGGCCCCAATCATCGCGACGCTGGATGGGGACGGCCAGAACGATCCCGCCGACATTCCCAAATTGCTCGAAATCTATCAAGACGAAGGGGGAGAAGGCGGAGCGCTGACGATCGCCGGCCAGCGCATCGGGCGGCGCGATCCCTGGGCCAAGCGCCTGGCGTCGCGCATCGCCAATGGGGTGCGGGGATCGCTTTTGGGTGACGGCACGCCAGATACGGGCTGCGGGCTCAAACTTTTCTCCCGCCAGGCATTTCTCAGCCTTCCCCGCTTCGACCATATGCACCGGTTCCTGCCGGCCCTCATGCAGGCCCGGGGGGGGCGGGTGATGTCGGTTCCGGTCGGCCACCGGCCCCGCGCCGCCGGGCAATCCAAATATGGCGTCCTGGACAGGCTTTGGGTGGGCATCAGCGATCTTTTCGGCGTGATGTGGCTGCGCCGGCGCATCCTCCGGGCCGAGACCGAACCGGATAACGGGCCCGAGTAGTGTTTAACCCGCGCCTTCTTCTTCCCGGCATGACGGTCATTGCCATTCTGGTAGGGCTGGGATACCTGCTCAAGACCGGGTTGGGCGGTCTGATCGATCAGGCCTGGATCGATACCCATGTGCGGGGCCAGGGCGCTTGGGGACCGCTGCTGTTCTTGGCCATCGGGGCGTTAAGTACGGCCGGCGGCCTGCCCCGCCAGTTGCTTTCCTTCCTCGGCGGTTATGCCTTCGGTTTCGCCCTGGGCGGGCTTTATGCCCTCATCGCCTGTGGGCTGGGCTGCATGATCGGCTTTTATTTCGCCCGTCTGCTGGGACGCAATTATCTCAAAGCCAGATTTTCGGATAGGATTCACAAGATCGACGGGTTTCTTAGGGAAAATCCCTTCACCATGGCGCTGCTGATCCGCCTGTTGCCCTTGGGCAGCAATCTGGCGACCAATCTGGCGGCCGGGGTATCCAGTGTAGGCGGACCTCCTTTTTTTGCCGGTTCCATCCTGGGCCATATCCCCCAGACCGTGGTGTTCGCCCTGCTGGGTTCGGGCATCAATCTGGACCCCGGGCCGCGCATCGTCTCTTCGGTCCTGCTGTTCGTGCTCTCGGCCGGACTGGGCATCCATCTTTACCGCAAATACCGCCATGGCCGTGGCCTGGTTGAAGCCATAGATGGGGAGCTGAAGGAAAGCGGCCAAAAGGGAAATGGCTGACAGCAGGAATTATTTTCGGGTTTACCCTTGACCTTTGGCCATTTTCGGCTAATTGTTAGCAATCATCAGCCGCGAGTGCCAAACGCGGCTATATTTCCGTAAACCATCAGAGGCTGGAGAAAGATAATGGGCTTTAAGCCATTGCATGATCGTGTTTTGGTCCGCCGCGTGGACCAGGACGAAAAGTCGGCGGGGGGCATCATCATCCCCGATACGGCACAGGAAAAACCCATGGAGGGTGAGATCTTGGCCGTCGGTCCCGGCATGCGCGGGAAAGACGGAAAACAGGTGAAGCCGGACGTCAAGGCGGGTGACCGGATCCTGTTCGGAAAATTCGGCGGCACCGAAGTCAAGATCGACGGTGAGGATCTGCTGATTATCAGCGAAGCTGAAATCCTGGGAATTATCGAGGGCAAGAAAAAGCGCAAGGCGGCCTAGTGTCCTGGTCGCTAAATTCGCACTAGCGAATTTAGCGCGAATCGGGCCACTGAATATTAAGAGGCCTCCGCGTTCAACCCTCAAAAAGGAGCAAGAAAGAAATGGCGAAAGAAATTAAATTTGATTCGGATGCGCGGGCC
>CAZBQG010000101.1:0-14593 GCA_964493945.1 uncultured Rhodospirillaceae bacterium | reverse complement strand
GATCTGGTCGCCGCTTGACTCAGGTGTCAAAACACCACTTTTGGCCATAACTCCTTTTGATTTAGACTTAGAGTTTGACAGATTTGGTAACACGATTATCAACCGATGGAATTGGAAACCATCGCCTCTCTATCGGAGTCGAACTCCCACCAAGATGGAAAACATAAGATACTCAACAAAAGGAGATGATGATTTGGAACAGAAATTACCTCAAAGGAAACCAACATATTTGGAACTGGATGCAGGAACCAAAGATGGATTGAAAAGGGTTGCAAAATACAGGCATTCCTCCCTGACACATACGATTGAAGAAGCTGCAAAGATGTTAATTCACAGGGAGAGTAACCGTATCAAGGAGGATTATGCAGATTTACAGACTCTCAATAGATTAGTGAATTGATAAAGAATCTCAATCATCGGAACTGGATTTTCACCAACCCCATCCCTTTTTTGACGAATATCATATTATGAAACATCCCTCCTCATACGTCCTGTGTGAGGGGGGTTCTCTTTAGGGATGCACCCCGATACCAAAATGATTCGGAACACGATTTAGAACTCGTTACAGGACGATGTAGAGAGAAATAGGGTGGTGCCGCCTGTAGGACTCGAACCTACGACTTCAACATTACGAATGTTGCGCTCTGCCAACTGAGCTAAGACGGCATCCCCTATTGAACTATTATACTCACATCACAAATCAATCAAGGATTACCCGAAACCGCACCTCAATATTCACAAACCAAATGCACATATCGTTCGCACGATAAAAAGAATGTTCTTAACGTATTGGTTTAATGGATTAATTCCGTCGCATTACGTCTTACGAATGCGATGTTCTGCCAACTGAGCTAAAGCGGCACTTTGACAACTGAAATCGTTTTCTAATTAACCCTCTCCGGCCCGTTTGGCAACCTGTGGGGCCAGGGCCTCTGCCAGGGCCGCGATCACGCCCGTCCAATCGCCGGAACTGGATTGGCGGAAAAGGCGCAAGGTTGGATACCAGGGATTGTCTTCGCGCTCCAAAAGCCAGCGCCAGTCGGGCGCATGATGAATGCAAAGCCAGGTGGGCCGTCCCAACGCCCCGGCCAGATGGGCGATGGCCGTATCCGAAGTGATCACCAGATCCAGGCCCGCGATCATAGCCGCCGTTTCCGTCAGCGGCGCCTCGCCCGTATCGATGATGCCCAACCCGGCGGGGGGTGCGGTTTCCGGCCCGCCCGGCTCTTTTTGCAGGCTGAATACCTCCACCCCTTCCATCCCCGTAATGGGGGCCAGATTCTGGATTGGCAGGCGGCGGAAAACTTCCACTGGATTTTTCGAATTGCCGCACCAGTTGATCCCCAGCTTGAAGCCGGGTGTTTCCGCGAGCCGGCCCGCCCAGCGCTTCATTGCTCCCGGCTCGGCCTCCAGATAAGGAACCCGGTCCGGTAAATTGCCGAAATCGCTGGCCAGCAGGCGGGGCAGATCCAAAAAAGATGCATGGCAATCAAAGCCGGGCAATGCCGCACCCTGAGCGATCACGGTTTCGGCCAGACCCGCTTGGCGGACCAGGGGCATCATCGCCTCGGGAACCTCCAAGATCACCTCGCCGCCAAGTTCTCTGACCGGTTCAGCGTAGCGCACGAAATGAAGGGCATCGCCCAGGCCCTGTTCCGCATGCAGCAGAATTTTTTTGCCCCCTAGCTCCTTGCCGTCCCACAGGGGTTCTTGGAAACCGCGCCGTGGGGCGGGAAAACCTGACCAGCGCCAACGCCATGACATTTCGGAAAACCCGCCGGGAAGATCGCCGGTGAGCAAAAGCACCAATGACAGATTCCAGTGGGCGAGGGCGAAATCGGGAGCAATTTCCACGGCCCGGCGATAGCTGGCAATGGCGTCTACGGGCCTGCCCATATCCTTTAGCGCGTTGCCCAGATTGTTATGGGTCTCGGCATCATCCCCGTTGGCCGCCACGGCGCGCCGGGCGAGATCGACGGTCGCCTCGAATTCGCCCGCCATCCGTTTCAGCCCGGCCAGATTGCTGAGCGCCTTGGCGTGGGTGGGATTGCAGGCGAGCGCCTTATCCAGGCTCGCCTCGGAATCCGCCAATCTCCCCATGGCTTTTTGCACCATGGCAAGATTGCTATGGTAATCCGCCACCCCCGGCTTCAATTCGATGGCGTTGCCGATCAGATCGGCGCCCAGATCGGGGGAGCCATGCTGGTAGGCGGCGACGCCGAACAGATGCCAGGCATCGGCATTCTCCGGCTCCGCATCGACCAGATCACGGTAGAGGGCGATGGCGCCCAAAAGATCGCCCTGATTATGCAGCTGGATGGCTTTTTGCAGATTATGGTCCATGACGGTGACCGGTATCCTCAGTTTGGGTGGTCCTTATCGGCTTCTTTGTCGGGTTCCTGGGTGGGGGCGTCTTCCATTTTATTTTCGGCTGAAAAATCGGCGTCCGGGCCGGCTTGGGCGGGCCCTTCCGCGTCATCCCCACGCAGGGTCAGGGTGGAAATTTGGGTGACGCGGGGCGGCACATGCCAACGACAGCTGTCGAAATGCCCACATTTCTCACAGACGGCGGTCCACTCGGCCCGGACCTGGCCGCAATGATCACAGCCCCAGGCTTCGTCCGGATCGCCTTGGGAGGCCTTGACCAGCCAATGCCTGGAGGCTTCCAGGTCATGGTTCTGCGATTCCTCCAATTCCGCCATATGCCGGCAGATGCGGGCCGTCGGCGTATCGCCGGCAATGGTCTCCAGATGTTCGCGCGCCTCGTTCCACATGCTGGCCGCCAGGGCCGCCTTGGCGATGGCAATATGACTTTCCACATGGTCCCGGTTATATCCGGCTAGCCGCTCGATGGCGGCGATATGTTCATTGGGCCCGGTTCCGGCACACAGCTCGCCCAGCACGTCCGCCAGATGGGGATGGGGATTGGCGACCCAGGCCTCTTCGATGACGGCAACGGATTTCCGCCTTTTGCCGGCCCCGGCCAGAAGCCTGGCGACGCGCATGGCGGCGGGCACGAAGCCCGGCGTCATCTTGTTGGCCTTTTGCGCCGTTTGCAGGGCATCGCCCAGGCGCCCTTCTTTCTCCAATTCCAGGCTCTGCTGATACAAAAGAACAGCCCGCTGCCGGCGGCCCGGCTCTGGCTCCAGATGCTTGGACCGGATCATCTTGCGCACCGTTTCCTCGGCCTCCGCCCAATTGCCGTTCTGGATCTGCAATTCAAGCAAGGTGGTGGTCACGCTGTCGGTTTTGGGTTTGAGGCCGGCGGCCTTTTCGGCAAGTTCCAAGGCGCTTTGCTTGTCGCCGGCCTGCATGGCCTGACCCAGCTGGCCGTGCAGCCCCAGATATTTGGCGTCCGTGTCGCGGCGTTCGGACAGGGCCTCGAAAAATTTGCCCGCCGCCTTTTCGTCGCCCGACAATTGGGCGGCCTGGGCCGACAGCAACATGGTCAGCGGCGGATCGGCCAGCAGGTTTTCCGCCTTGTTGGCCAGGCGGCGGGCCTCCGGCGCATCGCCCGCGGCGACCGCCACCATGCCCTGAGTCAGGGCCTTATAGCCTCGCCGGCGCCGCCAATCCCGCCGGGCCCGTCCGATGCGCCGGGGCGAGGTGCGCACCACCACCCAGATGCGGAAGATCACGGCCAAAAGAACCGACAGGGTGAGAATGGCGGCAAAAAGAAAGCCGACCGAAGTATCGATGCGGTAGCCAAGCCAATCGATGCTCACCTGGCTGGGCCGGTCGGCAATCCAGACCGAGCCCCAAGTGAGAGCGGCAAGCACCACCATGAAAAAAATGGAGCGCGTCATCGGCTACTTATCAAGCGCCGCGATGCGGGCAACGGCCCTGACCTGAAGGGCGGCCAGAACCTTCTCGGCCGAAACCAGGGCGCGGGCATCTTCCAGCCATTCTTTCGCCACTTTGGCCGAGCCGCTTTTCAAGGCTTCCAATTCCCGGATCGCACCGGCGAGATTTCCAGTTTCCAGAATGGCTTCGGCCCGGGCCACGACCGCTTCGGCCCGGGTTCCCTGCAGATCATCGGTCCGGCGCCAGCGCACCGATGATCTGAGCCGGGCCAGCGTGCTGTTGAGCCAGGTCTTAGCCTGGGCGCCGCCTTCGGCCAGCACGATATCGCTGGCCAAGCCTTTGAATCTTCCGCGCAGCATGCCCAAGGTTGGAATTCCCTGATCGGCCCGCTCTCCCAGGCTGGAGGTGAGCGAAGCGATTTCGGGCTCCTGACCGGCGACGGCGATCAACGAGGCCAGTTCATCGCCATAGGGCCGGGCGCTGCGCAAGGCAACGCGCCATTGACCAAGGGCCAAAAGGAATGCCTGGGCCTGGCGGCTTTCTCCCCCCGGATCGCGAGTGGATTCGGAAGTGGGTTCGGGAACCAGTTTCTTTTCCAGGCGGGCGATCTGCTTTTCCAGCCGGGTGACGCTGGCGGTCTTTTTGGGCGCGGGTGCGGAGACGGTTTTCTCCAATTGCCCGAGCCTGCTGGATAATTGGCGCAAGGCCTGGCTGGAATCGGTGGCCGGCGTTTGGGAGATAGCTTCCACCTCTTTTTTCACCTGGCCCATTTGGGCTTCAAGGCTGGCCAGACGATTGAGCGTGCTGTCCAACCGGGCTTTCAGGCGGTTCCGTTCGGCTTTCAGTCTCTGCAATTCGGGCAGGCCGCGCAGATCGATTTTGGATTCCAGCTTGGCGACCCGTCCGGTGATATCCAGAACACGGGCATTTTCTGCGGCTGTTTTCCGGGCCGCCTCTTCCGCCGCCTTTTGCGTGGCTTTGCCATCAGTGCTGAAAAAGGCCAACCAACCTTCAGGCGTCCCGCCCGACCAGCCCCGCAGCAGGGCCAGCCCACCTCCGGTCAATATGACCAAAAGGAGAATTATGGTGAAAAAAAACGCCACGCCGCTACGCTTTTGAGGAGGAGCAGGTTCCCGCATAATGGTTGGCCCGCCCTCGGGGGTTGGGGCGGGAGCTTCGGCCCCGGCTTCCCCCGCCGGCGGGGGCGGAGTCATTTCCTGTAAGAGCGATAGAAGCTGTTCTTCGTTGGGGCTGGAAGCAACGCGGATATTGCGCCACGGAACCTTTCTGGCCGCCGCCGCCACATTGGAGCTCAGACAATAGGCCGTCATCTCCCGGCAGGGTTTGATGATCCGCGCCTTGCGGGCCAGATTGAGGAAAATCTCCACCGTGCGCGGTGAATAAAAAAGCACTGCCTCGACGGCGCCTTCTTTTATTTGCGCGACCGTGGCGACGGAAAGTGAGCGGGGCGCCACCGCCTGATAAAATACCTGACGGCGGTATTTGAAACCGGCCGCCGTCAGGCGCCGCTCCAGATCACCGGCGACTTCGGCGCCGGCCACATGGAACAGCTCGCCACCCGCCCCCTCAAGGCGCCCTTCAATGAGATCGCCGAGCGCCTCTATATCCCCATCGGCGCTTTCCACTTCGCTAAAGCCTGCCTCGCGGGCCGCCCGGGCCGAGGTTTCGCCAACCGCCATCACCCGGATGTCGCGCCGCCCGGTGACCCCGGCCAGGGCACGCACACCGTTGGCGCTGGTGAAGATGATTGCCTGGGTGCCGGAAAAATCAGGCGGTGCCACTTCCAGATTCTGAATGTCCAGAAGAGGCTCGACCAGGACATCAAATCCCCGCCCGCCAAGTTCGCGGGCCAGATTTTCGGCATCATTGCCGGACCGGGTGATGAGAACCCGCATATCGCGTTACGCCTCCACGCTTTCAGCGGCCCAGCCATCGAGACATTCAAGAAGGGCATTCTGATTGGGCTCGGGCGGCACCAGGACCTGGCGCCAGGTGATGGGGCGGGCGGCGTTGGCGACGCCGTTGCTCAGGCACAAAAGGGTGATGGAGGCACAGGCTTCCGCCAATCCTGCCTGTTCCACCAGGGATATGAAGACCCCCACCGAGAGGGGAGAATAAAACAAAATCAATTTCAATTCGCCGCCGTCGATGGCGGCGCGAAGATCGTCCGACAAAGCGTCAGGCGTGGAGGTTTCAAACAGGGTTTCGTGGCGGAACCCGAACCCTTCATCTTCCACCGCCTCTTGCAGCTCTGCGGCCCTGCTTGTGCCGGTGGCATGGATCAGCCCGCCCTTGGCCGGATTTAAGATATCCTTGAACAGCAAAACCAGATCGCCGCCGTCCCCCGATGTGCTTATGGCCTGATCAAAACCCGCATCGCCCAGCGTCCGGGCCGCTGCGGCCCCCATGACATAAACCGGCAGATCGCGCCGCCCGGTGGCCCTGGCCAGGGCTCTTGCGCCATTGGTGCTGGTCACCAGGAAACCCTGGGCGCCATTGATTTCAAGATCACCGTCGCGCAAAAAATGAGGCGTCATCATAGGCTCAATCATGGGTTTCAGCCCCCGATTGGATCCCTTGGGGGATATCAGCCCGGCCAGTTCTTCGGCCTCTTCGCCGGATCGGGTTATGAGGACCAGCATGGTACCTTATCCATCCAACTCGGGATCCAAGTCAGGGCGCATAATAGACGGTTGGCTCGCCTTTATGGCATCAAAAATGGCCGGGCCGCCCTGGGCGAAAAGATTCTTGGCCACCTCGACGCCCATATTTTCAGCTTCCGCCGCCGTGCCGCTCAAATTGGCTTCATATTGTTCGGTGCCATCGGGATGGGCGATCAGTCCCTTGAGGGTGAGCAGCCCCGTCTCATCTATGCTGGCATGGCCGGCGATGGGCGTGGTGCAGGACCCGTCAAGCTGGGTCAGCAAAGCCCGCTCGGCGATGATGCAGGCCGCCGTATTGGGATCGGCGAGGGACGCGATCATGGCACTGGCCTGCTTGTCATCGCTCCGGCAGGTAGCCGCCAGGGCGCCCTGGCCCACCGCCGGGAGAACATCTTCGGGCTGGATTATAGCGGTGATCACCTCGTCCCGGCCCAGGCGCTTGAGCCCGGCGACGGCTAACAATGTCGCATCCACCTCGCCGGCTTCCAGCTTTTCCAATCTGGTATCCACATTGCCCCGCAAAGGCACCACTTCCAGATCCGGCCTGGCCAGCAGAACCTGCGCCTTGCGCCTGAGCGATGAGGTGCCCAGTTTTGCCCCTTCGTCCAGGGCGGAAAGATTATCCGCCTTGGGTGAAATGAAAGCGTCGCGCGCATCTTCCCGGGGGCAGATGACATGCAGGTCGATCCCTTCCGGCATGAGGATGGGCACATCCTTCATGGACTGAACCGCCATATCGATCTGATCATTGAGCAGAGCGTCATCGAGCTCCTTGGTGAACAATCCCTTGCCGCCGATTTCCTGGAGCAGCCGGTCCTGCACCCGGTCACCGGTGGTGGTGATGACCACCATCTCCATGGCGTTTGGGCCGGCCAGGCCGGGTTGGAGCTGGGCCAGCCCGGCCATCACGTCTCCGGTCTGGGCAAGGGCCAGCCTGCTTCCTCTTGTGCCGATCCTGAAGGCCGTATTGTCTGTCATGTTCCCCGCTTCGCTTGGTCCATATTTTTGGGCAGTGGTGATTGCCCGGCCCACAGGTTAAAGTCCGCCGCTTCAACGGTAAATTGCTTTTTTCATGATTGTGCTTTTTTCATGATTGTTCTGGGAATCGAGACAAGTTGCGACGAAACGGCAGCCGCCGTCCTTAGTGACCGGGGCGAAACGCCCGGTGAGCGCATTCTTGCCAATTGCGTCCTTTCCCAGCATGAGGCGCACCGCCCCTATGGAGGAATCGTCCCCGAAATCGCGGCCCGGGCGCATTTAACCCATATCGACCGCCTGGTGGGCGAGGCCATGAATGAGGCGGGCATTGAATTTACGGACCTGGACGGGGTGGCGGTGACCGGCGGGCCGGGCCTGATCGGCGGCGTCATGGTCGGCGTCATGACCGCCAAGGCCATCGCGCTGGCCCATGATCTGCCATTTTTGGCCATCAATCATCTGGAAGGCCATGCGTTGACCGTCAGGCTTACGGAAAATCTGGCTTTTCCCTATCTTCTTTTGCTGGTTTCGGGCGGCCATTGCCAGTTGCTCTCTGCCCTGGGGGTGGGAAAATACCGCCGCCTGGGCACCACCTTGGACGATGCCATCGGCGAAGCCTTCGATAAGGCGGCCAAGATGCTGGGGCTTGGCTATCCCGGCGGGCCGTTGGTGGAGAAGGCGGCGCTGGCCGGTGACGGGTCGCGCTTTGATTTGCCCCGCCCCATGTTGGGCCGGCCCAATTGCCATTTTTCCTTTTCCGGGTTGAAGACCGCGTTGCGCCAGGTCATCGCCCGGCAACTGGATGAAGCACCCAGCCAAGCGGATATCAGTGATCTTTGTGCCACCTTCCAGGATGCCGTCGGTGACGTTTTGGTGGACCGTTGCGCCAAGGGGCTGGGCCAGATGCGGGATCTGGGTTTCAGCGAGACCGGCCTGGTGGTGGCCGGCGGGGTGGCCGCCAACCGGGCATTGGGTGCCCGGCTGTCCGGCTGGGCGGAGGCGGAAAACATCCAGCTTGCCGTGCCGCCGCCCGCCTTATGCACCGATAACGGCGCCATGATCGCCTGGGCCGGCATCGAACGCCTGATCCTGGGACAGGGGGGGGATGAGCTGGATTTTGCGCCCCGCCCCCGCTGGCCCCTTGATCCGGACGCGCCGCCCGCCATCGGCGCCGGGGTTAAGGCCTGACTTGGGCCTGATCTGGACTTGCGCCCGGCCTCCCGTTACGGTCCAGGCGGTGGGGTTTAAGGAAGGCGGCATGAATCCATGACGGATATCGGGATCATTGGGGCCGGCGCCTGGGGTACGGCTTTGGCCGCCCAGGCGGCGGGCGCCGGTCATTCAGTGGTGCTTCAGGCCCACGAGCCCGAAGTCGCCGACGCCATCAATGAAACCCATGAGAACAGCCTTTTCCTGCCGGGCATCGCTCTGCCGCCCGGGCTGCAAGCCACGACAGAATTGCAAGACGCTGTGCAGGCCCGCTGGGTGCTGCTGGCCATGCCCGCCCAGCATCTAAGAGCCGTCAGCGAAAGGGCGGCGGTGGATTGGCCGGAAGACCGCCCGGCGGTAATTTGTGCCAAGGGAATTGAAATTGATAGCGGCGCCCTGATGAGTGAGGTGCTGGCCCAGACCCTGCCCGGGCGGCCGTTGGCCGTCCTTTCCGGGCCGACCTTTGCCGCCGAAGTGGCTGCCGGTCTGCCGGCGGCGGTGACCCTGGCCTCCGGGGATGAGCCGCTGGCTATTGAACTGGCCGAATTCTTGAGCACGCCCCGCTTTCGCATCTACCGTTCCGATGACGTCATCGGCGCCCAAGTCGGGGGTGCTGTCAAAAACGTGCTGGCCATCGCCTGCGGCATCGTGGCGAGCAAGGGAATGGGCGATAATACGCGGGCCGCCCTGATCACCAGGGGATTGGCCGAAATCATGCGTCTGGGGCGGGCCATGGGGGCGAAAGGCGAAACCCTGGCCGGGCTTTCCGGCCTGGGCGATCTGACCCTGACCTGTTCGGCCGAAAAATCGCGCAACTTTTCCCTGGGGCTGGCTTTGGGCCAGGGACAGGATTTACAAGAAATTCTGGCCGGGCGCAGATCGGTCGCCGAGGGGGTCCATACCGCCCAGCCGGTATGCGCCCTGGCCCGCCGTCTGGAAGTGGATCTGCCCATTTGCGTGGCCGTCGACGGCGTGATAAATAATTTCTCAGACATCGACGCGGTGATTGAAGATCTTTTATCGAGGCCGCTGAAGGAAGAAATTGATTAAACACCTGCTGGGAATCCAGTCTGGCAGGGGGTTACGGAGGAAAAGGAAAAAATGCAGTTTCATATCCGTTGTGTTGATAAGGCAGACAGCGGCCAGGTGCGGGCCGATACGCGGGGCGATCATCTGGCCTATATGGGCAGTTTCTCCGATCAGGTGATCCTGGCCGGGCCAACCCTGAGCGATGACGGGGAATCCATGACTGGCAGTGTGATCTTGTTGGAAGTTCCGGACCGGGCGGCGGCCGAAGCCTTTTCCGCCGATGATCCTTATAACAAGGCGGGATTGTTCGAAAGCGTTCAGATCACCCGCTTTCGCAAAACCGTGCCCGCCGGTTAAGGCCCCATCCGATCAGTTCCAAAAACCTGGAGCCTCTTTCCCGCCTCAATGACCTGGATGAGACGGGCAGCATCGGTCTCAATGCGAAAATTGGTGGCGAGACCCGGCGCGTGATCGTCGTACGCCGGGGCGATGACGTTTTCGCCTATGTGAACAGTTGCCCACATGTAGGCCTGCCGCTGGATATGCGGCCGGGCCAGTTTCTCAATCTGGAAAAGACCCATATCCTCTGCACCAATCACGGTGCCTTGTTCGATATGGAAAATGGTTCCTGCCTGGACGGTCCGTGCTTTGGCGATAGCCTGGGGAAAATCCCCCTCACCCGGAAGGATGAGGCGTTCTATCTGAGCCCTTAGAGCAATGGTGTGCCCAAGTGGCGCGGAGCGCGGCTTCCATTTCACTGACATGATCGGCGGCATTGAAAATACCCGCCTGGGCGGCCGGGCGTAGAGAAGCGCGGATTTCACCAAGCCGCTCCATATCGTCCGCCAGATGCAGTGCGCGCGCCACATAATCCTCTTCCGAGGTGGCGATGAAATCCTCCCGCCCCA
Organism: uncultured Rhodospirillaceae bacterium; assembly: GCA_964493945.1. Classification (GTDB taxonomy): domain Bacteria; phylum Pseudomonadota; class Alphaproteobacteria; order Rhodospirillales; family UBA2165; genus CAZBQG01. The sequence continues at coordinate 3,981 of CAZBQG010000101.1, read as the reverse complement.
CCCGGCTCATGAGGCTGGCGCTGAGTCGTCCCATGAAACTTTCCCCGGCCAGGGTCAGCACCGGCACACCCATCCAGATGCTTTCGTAACTGGTGGTGCCGCCGCCGAAGGGGAAGGGATCCAGGACCATGTCCAGATCATCGTATTGGGCCAAATAGGCCTGGGCACCATCGGTGAACCCCCTGAATTCAAGGCGCTCCGGCGCCACGCCCAGTCTTTGCCTGAAGGCCTGCCGGGCGCTTTCGTCTTCGAAACGGCGGTGTTTGAGGATCAGTCTGGCCTCCGGCGCGCCATCCAGAATATGAGCCCAGGCGGCAAGGGTGGGCGCCGATAATTTGGCCGGATTATTGAACGAGCCGAAAGTGACATGGCCGCGGTCCAGGCAGGGCGCCGGGCCGACGGCCAGATCATCCGCCGGCGGCAGATAACAGTTGAAGCCCGAAAGGCGCAGCAGCTGTTCCGTATAGAACTCCTCGCTTTCGCCCGGCGGGTCAATCATTTCATCGGTAAACAGAAAATCCACCGCCACCAGCCCGGTTGTCGAAACCAGATTGGTCGAAGCCCCTTGCAGGGGTGCCGCCCGGTGGGCCAGCACTTCCCGGTACCGCGCCTTGAAACTGCAAGGATGAAGCAAGATATCGACGGTGTCGGCGCGCATCTTTTGGGCCAACTCTGCGGGCCCCAACCCGCCCACATCATGCCACTTATCCACGGCTTCGGTGAGGGCCTCCGGTGGCTGTCCGCCATCGGTCCGGTATCCATAACCCAAAACCTCAAAACCTTCCCGGTCATGCAATACCAAAAGCGGCATCAAAAACCTGGCCGTCACATGGGTTTCCAATTCGGGCAGGAAATAGGCCAGACGCAACCGCCTGTCCGGATCCAACTCTTTGGAAAATTTCACGGAAATTTCTGGGGTCGGAGCATTGATCCGCTCTTCCACGCCCCGGCCCCAGCACCGGTTGGCTTGAAACACTTCCGCCCGCCCGGCCTCAGGTGAAAAATTGAGAGCGAAAAGAAGATTGGTCCAGGCGCCCTGATGGGTGGGATCGATATCCAACGCTGTCTCGAAGGCCTGAATGGCTTCTTCCACCTGGCCCAGGGCGAACAAGCCATTGCCTAGATTATAATGAGCCGCCAACAGACCGGGATCGATCTTCAGGGCCAGCCGGCAATGGGATATGGCTTCGTCCACCTGGCCCAGGGCCAGGCGGGCATTGGCCATATTGGCGTGATAATCACCCTGATCGGGGCGCAGCAATATGGCCTGGGCGATCCTGGCGACCGCCTCATCGGGCCAGCCCTCGGCCATAGCCATGACACCCAGCAAATGATGGGCATCCCCGTTGCCCGGTTCTATTTCCAAAATTTTTTCATAGATTTCCCGGGCAAGGTCCAGCCGGCCCTCTTTTTGATGGGTGATGGCGATTTCCAGAATGGAGGCTATTTCTTCCATGACCGGGTTTTGTCAGTGACGGCTAGGGGTGGTTTGCCTATTCTTGGCGGCTCATGAGCCTACTATCGGTGGGCTCGCCCGCCCGATCAAGGGCGGGAAAGGGTTTTGAGGGTTCAATGAGCATTTGGGGTAAACTTATCGGTGGCGTGGTGGGTTTTTATCTGGGCGGCCCCCTGGGTGCCGTCCTGGGCGCCGCCGCCGGCCATGTGGTGGACCGGCCCCGCACCCAACCCCCTGAAGATGAAGAATCCCTGGAAACCCTGCAAACCGCCTTCACCGTCGCGGTGATTGTTCTGGGCGCCAAGATGGCCAAGGCCGACGGGCGGGTGACGCCTGACGAGGTGCAGGCTTTCAAACAGGTGTTCCGCATCCCTTCGGAAGAAATGGGCGATGTGGGCCGCCTGTTCAACGAAGCCAAGCGCGACGCAAAAGGGTTTGAGCCCTATGCCGCCCAGATCGGGCGCATGTTCGCCGGCGACCGCGCCGTGTTGGAGGAATTGCTGGGGGGCCTGTTTCATATCGCCAAGGCCGATGGCCGGGTGGATCAATCGGAATTGGACTATCTGGCCAAGGTGTCACACCAGTTCGGCTTCAACAAGCGGGCCTTTGAGCGCATCCGGGCCAGCCATATGGGGCCGGACGAAGCAGACCCCTATGAAGTATTAGGTGTGACCCGCGGGGCCAGCGAGGCAGAGGTGAAAAAAGCCTACCGGGCCTTGATCCGGGAAAACCATCCCGACACCTTGATGGCCAAGGGCTTGCCCCGGGAATTCATCGATCTGGCCAATCAGAAAATGGCCACGATCAACGGCGCCTATGACCAGATCGAAAAAGAACTTTCCAGGCGCTGAGCCCGGCATGGCCTCATCGCCCAACCAGGACGACCGCCCGCCGGGTACGGCAATCGATATATTGGTCCTTCATTATACGGGCATGGTATCGGGCGAGGCGGCCCTCAGCCGGCTATGCGATCCCGCCGCCAAGGTCAGTGCTCATTACCTCATCGATGAGGTGGGCGGGGTCACGGAACTGGTGGCGCCCGGGCGTCGCGCTTGGCATGCGGGCCAGTCCATGTGGCGGGGCCGCGACAAGGTCAATGACCGATCCATCGGCATCGAATTGGTCAATCCGGGGCACGAGTTCGGCTACCGGGAATTTGCCAAACCCCAAATGGAAAGCCTGCAAACTCTGTGTCTGGAGCTTCTTTCCAACCACCCCATAGAGGCCCGCAATGTGGTGGGCCATTCGGATGTGGCGCCCAGGCGCAAGCAGGACCCGGGAGAATTATTTGACTGGCCGGGACTGGCTCGGGCGGGGATTGGCCTCTGGCCCGGCGACCAGCCGCCCGCAAAGGATGTGCAGCAATCCCAACTGGTGGATTTCCTGGCCCGTTTCGGCTACGATACGACCGATCCCGAGGCGGCCATCATGGCGTTTCAGCGCCATTTCAGGCCGGCCCGGGTGGACGGAAGGGCCGACGGCGGAACCACCCGGCGTGTGGCCCGATTGCTGGAAATAGTGGAATGACCAAAGGCACTGTTTTGATCGTCGATGACGATAAACTTATGCGGGACATGCTCGAGCTGGCCTTGGCGGACGAGCATGACATCCTGTCCACCGGCGACGGCAATGAGGTTTTGGGATTGGCCCGGACCAGACAGCCTGACCTCATTTTGCTCGATATCAAGATGCCCGGCAGCGACGGCTACCAGATTTGCCGCGAATTGAAATCCGATGCGGAAACCAGGGACATACCGGTCATGTTCGTCACCGCGTTGAACAAATCGGAAGATGAAACACTGGGTCTGGAATGCGGCGCCATCGACTACATCACCAAGCCTTTCCACAAGGCCATCGTTCAGGCGCGGGTGCGCAACCATCTGGAATTGAAGAAATACCGCGACATGCTGGCCGATCTTTCCGCCCTCGATGGATTGACCGGCATCGCCAACCGGCGCCAGTTTGATCACCATCTGGAACGGGAATGGCGGCGGGCGGCGCGCGAGAAGGCACCCCCTTTCCCTGATCTTGATGGATATCGATTATTTCAAACCCTACAACGATACCTACGGCCATCAGGCGGGGGATGAATGCCTCAAACTTGTCGCTCAATCCCTGGAGTCTCAATCGCAAAGGCCGGCCGATCTGGTGGCCCGCTACGGCGGTGAGGAATTCGCCACCATCCTACCCGACACCTCCATAGAAGGCGCGGTCAAACTGGCCCAGGCCTGCCGGGAGGGCGTGGAGGGTCTGGCCATTCCCCATGAAGCTTCAAAGACCGCCAAATTCATCACCATCAGCGCCGGTCTGGCCAGCCTCTATCCGGACGCCGATGACGATCTGGCGGAGCTCATAAAACAAGCCGACCGTCTGCTCTATGCGGCCAAGGAAGCCGGGCGCAACCGGGTCATGCATGCCGGGTAGGCCGCCGGGGCCCCCTTTCCCGGGAAGGCAAAATGAATTACTCTGTCCGGGCCAGACGGCCGGATGGCCGCTCTTGTCACCCCTCGGGGCGATGGGAGAGG
>CAZBQG010000100.1:0-14709 GCA_964493945.1 uncultured Rhodospirillaceae bacterium | reverse complement strand
CCTGGAAACATGACAGACGGCGAAACAGACCAGACCGCCGGGCGGCTGAACAGGCCCCTGGACGGTCTGGTAAATGTTCTGGCCAGCCTTATAACGCTGAGCGCCATCGGCTGGGCCGTCGATATCTATTCCCGGATCGGGCTTTCATTATACAATGAACAATTCCTGGCCGCCGTGCTGGCCCTGGTCCTGCCCGTCGCCTATCTGACCACGCCCATGCGTAAAGACGCCAAGGGGCCCATACCCTGGTATGACCTTTTAGCCGCCTTCGCCGGGTTCGCCACCGCGACTTACGTCTATATCGATTATCCCCAATTGGCCAACGAGCTGGCCTACCAGCCCTGGAACGCGCTAACGGCAAGCATCATCTTGCTGCTTTTGATCATCGAAGGGGTGCGCAGAACCGCCGGTCCGGTGCTGGTGATCATCCTTCTGGTCTTTTTCGCATACGCCATGTGGGGCCATCTGGTGCCGGGGCGCCTGGTGGGGCGGGAGATACAAACAACCGAACTGATCATCGGCCTGGCGCTCGATCCCCAGGCGCTGTTTGGCGCACCCATGATGATTGGCACCACCGTGGTTCTGTCCTTTCTCTTTTTGGGCCAGATTCTGAACCTGTCCGGGGGGTCTAAATTCTTCACCGGCGTTGCCATGTCGACCATGGGCCAATACCGGGGCGGATCGGCCAAAATCGCGGTGGTGGCTTCAAGCCTGTTCGGATCCATTTCCGGCAGCGCGGTTTCCAATGTGGCATCCACCGGCGTGGTCACCATCCCCTTGATGCGGGAATCGGGCTATTCCAGGGAATCGGCGGGCGCCATCGAGGCAGTGGCCTCCACCGGCGGCCAGCTTATGCCACCGCTGATGGGGGCATCGGCCTTCGTCATGGCCGAGTTCTTGGAAGTTCCCTATACCGATGTTGTGCTGGCCGCCCTGATTCCGGCAATCCTTTATTACATCGCGCTCTTCGTGCTCACCGATCTGGAAGCGGCCAAGACCAACATGGCCCGGATCCCCGCCGACAAATTGCCCGCCCTGGGACCGGTCCTCAAGGCCGGCTGGTTTTTTCCCCTGCCCTTCGTGGTCCTGATCTATGCCCTGTTCGGTGCCAGCCTGCTGCCCGAAACCTCGGCCCTTTATGCCACACTGGTTCTTTTCGTCTGCGTGGCGGCATTCGGATATGACGGCAAGCGGGCCGATCTTATGCTGCTGCTCCGGGCCCTGAAGCAGACCGGGTTGTCCAGCGTCGAGCTGTTGCTCATCGTCGCGGTGGCCGGTCTGGTGATCGGATTGCTCAATACTTCCGGGCTGGGCTTCGCCCTGACCTATACCTTAGTGGAAATCGGCGGCGGCAAACTGGCGGTCTTGCTGGTGCTGGGTGCCTTCATCTGCATCCTCCTGGGCATGGGCATGCCGACGCTTGGCGTTTATGTCCTGGTCGCCGCCCTGGTCGCACCGTCCCTGGTGGAGATCGGCGTCAATCTGATGGCAGCCCATATGTTTGTCCTTTATTTCGGCATGATGTCCATGATCACCCCGCCGGTGGCCATCGCCGCTTTCGCCGCCGCCAGCCTCAGTGAGGCCGACGCCATGAAGACCGGCCTGGCCTCGGTGCGTTTCGGCTGGCTGGCTTACGTCATCCCCTTCATGTTCGTGCTTTCGCCCAGCCTTTTGATGCAAGGCCCGGCGCTGGATATCGCCATCTCGGCACTGACCGCCGTGATCGGCGTCTGGCTGGTTTCGATCGGGCTGATTGGATTTTGCCTGCGCCGCCTTAATTGGGGCCTGCGGGCCGGATTCCTGGGTGCCGGTCTGACGGTCATGATGCCCGCCGCCGGCCTGCCTGGTTGGGGATTGTTTCTCAATCTGGGGGGGCTGATCCTGGGCGCCCTGCTGGTGATTTCCGAATATGCCTGGCGGCGCCGGGCCCTGGCGGAGCAATAATGGTTGGTAAGGTAGCCATCGTCACCGGTGCCGGACGTGGCCTGGGCTTGGCCTATGCCAAGGCGCTTTCCGAGGGTAGCGCCCGGCTGATCATCGTCGAGATCGACGAGGCCGCCGGTGCCGCAGCGGCCAAGGCCATCCAGGCAGATGGGGGCGAAGCGCATTTTGTACCCACCTACACCTCCAGCGAACCATCCACCCAGGCCTGGCCGAAACAGCAATGGCGGCATACGGACGGATCGATATCCTGATCAATAACGCAGCACTTTTTGCCGATCTGGATCTAAAGCCGACAGAGGAAATTCCGGTGGAAGAATGGGATCAGTTGATGGGCGTCAATCTGAGGGTCACTTTTCTGGCATGCAAAGCGGTCCTGCCCGCCATGAAAGCGCAAAGCGCCGGCAAGACCGTCAATATCACGTCGAACACCGTGTTCAGCGGCGCGCCTTTAATGGCCCAATATGTGGCCTCGAAAGCGGGCATCATCGGCTTTACCCGCTCCCTGGCCCGCGAAGCCGGCAGACATGGCATTTGCGTCAATGCCCTGGCCCCCGGTCTGACCGATACGGAAGGTGCCAGAAACCTCATGCCCGACGAACGTTTCCAGGCGGTCACCACTCTGCGCGCCCTGCCCCGCCGTCAAACGCCAGGCGATCTTGTCGGCACGCTGCTGTTTCTCAGTTCGGAGGAAAGCGGCTTCATCACCGGCCAAGCGCTCAATGTGGATGGCGGCCAGATAATGTATTGAAGGCGGTTTATTCCGCTGAGAGCACTTCTTCGAGCTTTTCCGTCGCCTTTTCCATATCGATGCTTTCGATGGCGGCGAATTCACCGGCGAGACGTTCCATGGCCGTCTCGTAAATCTGGCGTTCGCTGAAGGACTGATCGGGCTGGCCTACATTGCGATGCAGATCGCGCACCACCTCGGCGATGGAGATGGGATTGCCCGAATTTATCTTGGCTTCATATTCCTGGGCCCGCCGGCTCCACATGGTGCGTTTGACCCGCGCCCGGCCTTTAAGCGTGGTGACTGCGTTGTTCATCACCTTGCGGGTGCTGAGTTTGCGCAGACCCGATGTGGCCATCTTGGCCGTCGGCACGCGCAAGGTCATGCGGTCGCCTTCGAAGGTGACAGCGATCAATTTCAAATCATGACCGGCGATCTTTTCCTTTTCGATACCCGATACCTGACCCACGCCATGGGTCGGATAGACCACATATTCTCCGGCCTTGAACTCCAGTTCGTTCTTTTTGCTTTTCGCTTTTGCCATTTCACCACTATAAAAAATTATTTTAAATTCTTAGGCGCAAGCGGTCGGCCCAAAAAAACACGCCCCTTCCTGGCGCGCCGAGATAGGTATTATAACACAAAATCCCAGTCAAAAACACTGCCTTGTGGGGCAGTGGGCCGGAAAGGCGCAAATGGCAGGGGCGGCCATTGGCTTTAACCAATCAGACCGCCCACACCGGCAAAGTTCAGAATTTAGGAGCCTTGGCCCGGATTGGTGCTCAGCTCGGCCTTTTTGCCCGGCTTGTCTTTCCATTCCTCAGCATCGTCGGGGCTGTCGCCCTTGGCCGTGATGTTCGGCCAACTTCCGGCATATTGTTTGTTGATGTCCAACCATTCGTCCAGATTGTCCTCGGTATCGGGAAGGATGGCTTCGGCCGGGCATTCGGGCTCGCAAACGCCGCAATCGATACATTCGTCAGGATGGATAACCAGCATGTTTTCGCCTTCGTAGAAGCAATCCACCGGGCACACTTCGACGCAATCCATGAATTTGCATTTGATGCAGTTTTCGACGACGACATAAGTCATATTGTTCTCTCCGCTAAAATTCGGTGCATTCCACCCCGACAAAATCCGTCGGGCTCTTTTACACTGGTGTTTCCGAGATGCCAAGTCTGGCGGCGACACGTTTCCTGGCCTCGCCTCGGTCGCGGTCCGAGACATGGATCAACCCCCCCACGCGGCGCATGAGATTGGCCTCGAAATGATCGACCCGGCCATCGGCATAGGCGACTTCCCAAAGCATTTCCATCATAGCAATTCTCTGTTCCGGCGTGTAGTGGTCCTTGATCACCCGGGTAAAGCCGTAAAGCTGAGAGGACTTATCGACCGCTTCATCCGCGGCTTGCATGAGCGTGCCGCATTCTTCCTGGTCCAGGTCAAAACGATCAGCCAGCAATTCCGAAATCCGTTCTCTTTCACGTTCATCGAAATCACCATCCACCTGGGCCTGCTCGACGAGCAGCGCGGCCGCCGCCAAACGGGCCTGGGCTTCTGGATCTTCTTCGGATTCGATGGATTTCGACTGTCCGCCCCCTGTCAACAACGCCTTGATCCGGTTGATCATGAGAGTGCCTAGCATAGGAAAGGGGCGATGTTCAACCTTGTGTGTCGCCCCGCAGCAAACGGTCGATGGCACGGCGATCCGATTTAGTCGGCCGTCCGGCGCCACGCTCGCGGGCCCCGCCATCGGGCGGCCCGGATGGGTCCCGCTTGGCCCTTACCGGCGGCGGCGCCAAATCCTGATAAAGGGCGCGCGCCTCAGGCGCCGGCCCCCGCCGCATGCCGATGGCCAGTATCTCTATGATGCGGATATGGGGGCCCAGGGGAAAGGTCAGCACGTCGCCTATCTTGATCGGATGATGGGCCTTGTCATTCAGGGTCCCATTGATGCGGACCTTGCCCGATTTGCATAATTTGGTAGCCAAAGAGCGGCTTTTCAAAAACCGTGCATGCCAGAGCCATTTATCGAGGCGGGCGGCATCTTTGGCCGGCGGCGGGGTTGGGTTTTTAACCGGCTCATTCATGTGGGAGGCGCCAGATCCTTGAGCTTGGCGAAAGGCGAATGGGCCGTTGGGTCGGCCTTGGGTTTTACCGCCCGCACTTTTTTTGAGGATTTTGCCTTGCCGCGTCCGGGTCTGGCCGGGCGGGCAAAGCGGGCGCCGTCCGGCCCTTCGGTCATTTTGTAGCCCAGCGCCTTGAGAACGCCGCCCATTTCATCCGCCGTGCATCCCGCCAGGGTCAGAACTTCCTCAGCAAGGCTGAAATCGCCAACCGATTCCAGGGAGCGGATTTTCCCCATGACCCGTTCCAGAATATCGACCCGTATTGCCTTGCAGCCCAGCACCCGGTAGCCAGCCACCATCAGCAGCCCGGGTGGAACTTCCTTATCCGGCGTTATAGAGACCCGCCCCGGTGGCGGTGGTTCGGGCAGGCTTTCCATCCCTTGGTGGGCCGCCCATAAGATCACCGAAAGGGCCGTCGGCCTTGGCTTGAGGAGGGGCGCGATATAGATGCTTTCGCGCCCTATATGAATGTTCAGACGGCGCAGCCTAGCGTAATCACCTGGTTTGAGCGCACCTAACTGGCTTGCTGCGGCAGCGCATTCCAACAGGCCGAGATTTTCCACCAATTGATAGACCAGACCGCGCGCAGCCCCTTCCAGATCCGCCTTCAGGGCCCGGAACAGAGGCGCCAGACCCACCTTGATATGGATGTTCAGCCAGCGCCGCAGACGAGCTTCCACGGCCTCCGCCGCCGCCGTCTCCAGACGATCGCCATGCAACAGGCGCAAATCCGGCTTGAGCGGCTCGGAACCGGCGGTCAGGCGGGCCACGGGGTAGCCGGTCCATTGGATGATCCCGTCACCGCCCAGCTTGAAGCTTTTGTCATTATCCGCCGCGAGGGCGCCCGCGCGCCTCGCCAATTCGCCGCCCAGGACGCGCATGGCGGCGCTGGATAGGACGCGGCTGGCGCGCCCGCTTTGGGCCTCGTCAGCAATAAAGCGGAAACCTTCCAGGCGGCCGATGAAATGACCTTCGACGCTGACCGCCCCATCCGGAGCGATGGTCGAAGTCAGCCCATCCTCATTCTTCAGGCGGCGCACCAGAATGGCCGTCCGGTGATCGACGAAGCGCTGGGTAAGCAATTGATGGAGCGCATCGGACAGGGCTTCTTCGACGGCGCGGGTCTTTTCGCGCCAATAATCAGCCTCGGCCAGCCAGCCCGCCTGATGGGAAATATAGGTCCAGATGCGGATGCCCGCGATGCGGTCCATGACCACGTCGATATTGCCTTCAGTCCTGGCCACCCGGTCCACCTGCTGGGCGATCCAGTCATTGTCCAGGCGCCCTTGGGGACCCTGCAACTCCCGGTAAAGACGGGCCAGGAGCTGGATATGGCCATCGCTGGCGGTTTTCCTGAAATCAGGCACGCCGGCCACCTGCCACAACAAACCCACGCCATCGGCATCATTAGCCAAGCCGGCGATGGCCTCGTCCTTGGCCAATTGGGAAAGGGCGCGTTCGTCATCGGCCTCGCGCACCCGGATCAGCCCGGATGTGGCGGGAGGTACCGCGAGGGAGGCCTGCAAATCGGCAATGGATGAAAAATCCAACTTCCGGTTGCGCCAATGCAAGGCGCGCAAGGGATCGAAGCGGTGATTTTCGATACGTTCCACCAAATCGCGGGACATTTCCCGCCCGTCGGCGGTGGTGGCAAAACTGCCATTGGACATATGACGCCCGGCGCGCCCGGCGATCTGGGCCAGTTCGTCGGCCCGGAGATCGCGCATCACCCGGCCGTCGAATTTGGCCAGATCGGCAAACACCACATGTTCCACATCCAGATTGAGGCCCATGCCGATGGCGTCGGTGGCCACCAGATAATCCACCTCGCCGTTCTGGAACAGCTCCACCTGGGCATTGCGGGTGCGGGGGCTCAGCGCACCCATGACAATGGCCGCACCACCCCGCTGATGGCGGATGATTTCGGCGATGGCATAGACTTCCATGGCTGAAAAGCCGACCACGGCGCTGCGGGCGGGCAGACGCTGGATTTTCCGGGGCTCCGCAAAACTGAGGGTGGAGAGGCGCGGCCGGGTCTGGAATTCGATTTCCGGGATCAGCCTGACCAGCACCCGGCGGATGGTCTCGGCACCCAAAAACATGGTTTCGTCCTCGCCCCTGGCATGCAGCAGGCGGTCGGTGAAGACATGGCCCCGGTCCGGATCGGCGCACATCTGGATTTCATCGATGGCCAGGAAAGAGACCGGCTTGCCCAGCGGCATGGCCTCCACCGTGCAGAAGAAATATTTGGCATGGGGCGGGACAATCTTTTCCTCGCCGGTGATCAGTGCCACCTGCCCCTTGGGTTTGAGCCGCCTGGCACGGTCATAATTCTCTCGGGCCAAAAGGCGCAGGGGAAAGCCCATGATGCCGCTGCCATGGCCCAGCATGCGCTCCAGGGCCAAATGGGTCTTGCCCGTATTGGTCGGCCCAAGAACGGCAACGATGCGCGAATTATTATTCTGGCCTTTCCACATAAAGGCAGGATCGGCTTTTAGGCCGGCGGGATCAACCGTTTAGCCCTTCACCAACGGAACAAAGGCGACCGCCAATATCGGTTTCAACTCCAGCCTTCCGCCCGCTTCCTTGGTGCCCAGCATGAGCCGCTGATCGCCGCCCACTTCGCCGATGGGAATGACCATGCGCCCGCCGGGCGCCAGTTGATTACCAAGGCCCGGCGGCAATTCGGGTGCGGCGGCGGTTACCATGATCCCGTCAAAGGGCGCCTGGGCGGCCCATCCCTGCCGGCCATCGCCGGTCATTAATGACAGGTTGTCATAACCGAGCCGCCTGAGCCGGGTCTCGGCGCTGTCGGCCAATTGGGGGATGATTTCCACCGAATAGATGTGCCCGGCCAGACCCGCCAGCACCGCCGTCTGATAGCCCGATCCGGTGCCCACCTCCAAGATCCGATCACCCGGCTGGATATCCAGCAGATCGGTCATCAGGGCCACGATATAGGGCTGGGAAATGGTCTGGCCGTAACCGATAGGATAGGGCCGGTTGATGTGGGCGAAAGGCCTTTCGGCGTCAGGCATGAATTCAGCCCTGGGCACAGCTGCCACGGCGTTCATCACTTTGTCATCAAAGGCCTGGCGTCCGGTCCATTTGCTTGTATGGCGGGCGTCGGCCTGTATTTCGCTAAGAAGGCGGGCCTGTTTCTCCGCCGGATCAGAGGGTGAGCCGGCGGCGGGCGTCAATCGTCCAATTCCGGCAGGGCGGGCCTTTTGTGGTGCTTTTCCCGGGTTTTGCGCACATGTTTCTTGAGCTGGCGGCGGGCCGCCTCGAAACTGTCGCGGATGGCCACATAGACGTCTTCGTGGGCATGATGATCCTTGGGGTCGCGAGCCACGACGATTTCCTCGCCGGGCAGGGTCAGATCGACCCGCACATGGTAGAGCGTGCCTTTGTGGCCACTTTTATGGGGCGCCTCGACGACCACCCGGCAACTGGTGATCTTGTCGTGATATTGTTCCAGCTTATCCATTTTTTCGCGGATTTTTTCTTCCACGGCCGCCGAATGAGGAATATCGCGGAAAGAGATTTGCAGAGGGATTTCCATCGGGTTTAGCTACCTTTTTTTGTAATGCAGTGCCTATTCTTGCAGGTTTGCGCCCCCCGAGGCAACGGGTTCGACACCAGGGACTTGCCAAACGGGCCATAAGCGCACATATGAGGGCGCTGGGCAGCTAAAACCACATGAATCAAAGAATTCGAGGAAGAGATGACGGAAGACAAACATGAATTTCAGGCCGAGGTCGGGAAGATTCTCGATATCGTGGTCAATTCCCTTTACTCCAACAAGGAAATCTTTCTGCGCGAGCTGATTTCCAACGCATCCGATGCCTGTGACAAGCTACGCTACCAGGCATTGACCGAGCCGGGCCTAGCCACGGAAGATTTCGAGATTGCCATTTCCATCGACAAGAAGGCGCGCACCGTCACCGTCGCCGATAACGGTATCGGCATGAACCGGGACGAATTGGCGGAAAATCTGGGCACCATTGCCCGGTCCGGCACCACCGCCTTCCTCGAAAGCCTGACCGGTGATGAGAAAAAAGACAGCCAGTTGATCGGCCAGTTCGGCGTCGGTTTCTATGCCTCTTTCAGCGTCGCCAAAAAGGTCGAAGTGCTGAGCCGCAAGGCGGGCGAGGACAGCGCCAATATCTGGGCCTCGGAAGGCGGCGGCGTCTACACCATCAATGAAGGGGAGCGGGACGGCAACGGCACATCCATCACCATCCATCTGGCCAAGGGGCAAAGCGAATTCCTGGAAGAGGCGCGCCTCACCCATATCGTCAAAACCTTTTCCGATCACATCCCTATCCCCATCATGTTCACCAAAAAAGAAGGGGATGAACAGATCAATACGGGCTCTGCCCTTTGGACCCGGGCCAAGAAGGATATCAGCGAAGAGCAATACAAGGAATTCTACCACCATGTGGGCCATGTCTTTGATGATCCCTGGCTGACCATCCATAACCGGGCGGAAGGCAAGATCGAATACACCAATCTTTTATTCGTGCCCACACTCAGGCCGTGGGACATGGCCCAGCAGGAACGCAAACATAAGGTCAAGCTTTACGTCAAACGGGTGTTCATCACCGATGATTGCGAGGATCTGTTCCCGTCTTATCTGCGCTTTGTCCGGGGGATCATCGATTCAGAAGACCTGCCGCTCAATGTGAGCCGGGAAATGCTCCAACATAATCCCCTGTTGATCAAAATCCGCCAGGCGGTGGTCAAACGGATTTTTGGCGAACTCAAGAAAAAAGCGGAAAAGGCGCCGGAAGAATTCGCCGCCTTCTGGGAAAACTTTGGCGCGGTGCTCAAGGAAGGGCTTTACGAAGACGCCGATGCCCGCGAAAAATTGTTCGAAATCGTGCGCTTCCAATCGACCCAGGGCGAGGGGTTGATCAGCCTGGAGCAATATGTGGAACGCATGAAAAAGGGCCAGGACGCCATTTATTACATCACCGGCGAGGACGCAGACGCCCTCAAATCCAGCCCACAAATAGAAGGCTTCGCCGCGCGCGGCGTGGAAGTGCTGTTGCTGACCGATGCGGTGGATGAATTTTGGATCCCCCAGGTGGGCATGTTCGCCGAAAAGCCGTTCAAATCGGTCACCTCCGGCGGTGCCGATCTGACCAATATCGAGGCCGGCGAGACGGACAAGCCCGAAGAGGAAAAGAAGGAAAAAGCCGACGAGACAGCAACGGCCAAACTTGTCCTGGCCTTCAAGACGGCCTTGGGCGATGAGGTGAAGGATGTGCGGTCGTCGGAACGCCTGACCGACAGCGCCGTTTGTCTGGTGGCCGATGAGGGCGATCTGGATTTGAATCTGGAACGTATGCTCAAACAACACGGCCAGATGCAGGCCGCCGCCAGCACCCGCATATTGGAGATCAACCCGACCCATGATCTGATCCGGGGCCTGACAGGCTTGGTGGACAATGCGGGGAAACAGGGCGACCTGGCCGATATGGCGCACCTGTTATTTGATCAGGCCCGCATCATCGAAGGCCATCCCATCCCCGACCCGGTGGGATTCTCCCAGCGCTTCAATGCTATCCTGAGCAAGGGGTTGAACCTTTAGGGTTGCCGGGAACAGGAGACCGTCTCAGGCGCCGGCGGCAACCTCCAGCTTGCCTTTAACGCCGTGCTTTTCGATCAACCCGGCGATCAGGCCGCTGTTCTTGGCATCCGTAATGAATTGTTCAACGAAGGCTTTGAGATGGGTGTTTTCCTGTTTGGTGCCGATGGCCTGGCGGACTGAAGTGTAAGATCCGCCCAGCACGCGCGAGCCGGGCAGCGCCTGGGCGTTATCGTGAAGCGCCGGGACCAGCCCCGCCAGGGCATCCAGCTTATCCGCCTTGAACATTTCGAAGGCACCGTTAACGCCTTTGATGCGGACCAATTCCCCATGCTGCAAGGTTCGGCTCAGATAAAGGTCATAGGCCGTGCGCTCCGACACCGCGATGCGCACGCCCGGCTGGTCCACCTCCTGGATGCTTTGCAACGCCGATCCCGGCTGAACGAGATAGGTGGCTTCGATCTGCACATAGGCCTGACAAAAACCGATGGTCTCGGCGCGCTTGGGTTCGGCGGCGATCAAGCCGATATCCCAGGCGTCATCGTCCAGCCCATCGGCGACCTCGCCGGGCGTGGCGTAGGGAACGTAAGAAACGCCGACGCCCAGACGCTCGGCGATCAACGCCCCCATATCGGGCGCTATTCCCTGGAGATCACCCTTTGGGCTCTTCCCCGTCACCAGGAGCACGTTGGCCAGATTGATCCCGACCCGCAACCTGGCTGGATCGGTAAGTTCGGATAGGGCATCTTGGCTCATGATCTGTCTCCTGGTTCGGACGGGAGGGAACGATGCGCGATTGTGCCTCCGGAATCAATGCCCCGGATGGAGCCGGCTTGTCTTTCCCGGACAGGGATTATGGGTATAGTGTCACCCAATGAATAAATCTTTCGCCAAGTTGCAACTATGAAGCTGGGTGATCTCCTGGCCGATAATGCGTGGCGCATTCCGGATGCGCTGGCCGTGGCCTGCGCGGGCCGCCGGCTAAGTTTTTCCGGGCTGGACCGCGACGCCAACCGCATCGCCAACGCCATTCAGAGCCAGGGCGTCTCCCCTGGCGAACGGGTCTGTCTGTTCATGCCCAATTCCCTTGAGCTGGCCCAAGCCATGGCCGGTGTGGTCAAATCGGGTGCCCTTCTGGTTCCCATCTCCACCCGCCTGACCGCAGACGAGGTGGCCTATATTCTGGGCCATTGCGAGCCCGGCCTGATCATCTATCCAGAAAGCCACCGCGAAGTGGCCGCAGCAGCCCTGAAATCGCGACCCGGAGCCAAACGCGTTTGCGTGGGCAGCGCCGAAGCGGATGAAATTTCCTTTGAGGAATTCCTGGCCTCCGGCGGCGATGCCCCGCCTCCCAAGCTGGAACCCAACCAGGAGAGTTGTGTAATCGGCTATACGTCGGGCACCACCGGGCGGCCCAAGGGCGCCGTCGGGACCCATATGAATTTCATCATGGCCGGCGTGCAAAGCGCCCAGGAATATGGGCTGGGACCCGGCGACAAAATTTTTGCTTCCACGCCCATGGCCCACCGCACAGGGCTGGCCCGCATGGCCAATATGTTTCAGCTGGGCTGCGCCGTGATCATGCAGCCCCGTTTCGAAGTTGAAGATGCCGTCGATCTGATCAAGCGGGAAGGCGCAACCATATTGGGAGGCGTGCCCACCATCGTCCGCATGATGCTGCCCGAAATCGAAAAACGGCCGGAAGATTGTGCATCGCTCCGCCTGGTGGTCGCGACGGGAGAGCTGTTCGAACCCACGCTGCGCCAACGCCTGTTCAAGGCATTGCCGAAAATCGGGCTTTATTCCTTCCTGGGCCAGACCGAAGGTGGGGTGATCGCGTCGGTCCGCCCGGATCAACAGGACTGGAAGCCCCTGGCCATGGGTCATCCCCTGCCCGGCATTGAGGTGCGTCTCATCGGCCAGGATTTAAAAGATGTGCTGAGGGGCGAGCCGGGCGAAATACTGGTGCGCGCCGGCCATCCCGGCCAGACCACCATCATGCGCGAATATTACCGCGATCCGGAAGCGACCCGGGCGACCTTCCTGGATGGCTGGATGCGCACCGGCGATATGGGCTGGGAGGACGAGGACGGTTTTCTCTATTTTGCCGACCGGGCCAAAGACATGATCGTCTCAGGCGGGCTCAATATCTATTGCAAAGAAGTGGAACTGGCGCTCCTGGATCATGAGGCGGTGGAGGATGTGGCCGTCTTCGGTGTCCCCGACGCCGAATTCGGCCAATCGGTCGCAGCCGTCATCGCCCTCGGCCCGGGTCAGGCGGCAGGCCCTGAAGAGCTGATCGAACATTGCCGGGAACGCATTGCCAGTTACAAAAAGCCCAAGTACCTCAAATTTATGGACCAGCTTCCCCGCACCAGTTCGGGCAAGGTGCTGAAATACGAACTTAAAGAATTGTTCGCCGAAGAGGGCTAAAGGAAAAGCCAGACCGCGAAAGCCGATACGATAAGGCCCGGTATACCGATCACCAACAGCCCCATCCAGCCCGCCTTGCGTTCCAATTCGGCCCGAGAGGCAAAGAAATTATGTACCGCCAGGGTATCCAGCGCCAAGGCCAGCAGCAAAACAAGCCAAGCATACCAGCCCACAACCACGTTTTCGGTCACTACCCAGTCCACCAGGGCGTAGCCGGCAGCTCCCAGAATCACGCCATAAATAAATCTCACCATGATCTTATCCCAACTGTGTCCCTTTGGCGTTGGCCTGCCCCCGGGGGGGCAATTCCATCTCCCACCAGTCATTGATGTTGCGCTGTTCCTGATAGCCGAACGCGCCGTCCATCTTGGTGAAGAACGCGTTAACCTGATCGGACATAACCGGATTTTTGGAGATCGCTATTTTCACCAGATCATGGATCAAGGATTTGTTTTTCTTCGAAAAAGCACAGACCGCGAAACAGGTCGAACAGCCCGCCGTCGAATGGGCCCACCAGGTCCGGCAGGAAGGCGAATCTTCATACCAAGTGCGGTGGCCGGGATTGTTCCAGGGACCCTTGGGCTCCCAGGATGGCTCGGTCTCCATGCTCAGGCAATTGGCCGGGCATTGTTCGGCGCAGACCTTGCAGGTGCGGCAAAAATTCATGATCCCCGCATCGATCGGCTTAGTCGGCTCCAGGGGCAGATCAGTGACGATCTTGAAGACCCGTTGCAGAGGCCCATATTCCGGGCTGATCATGCGGTTGGTGCGGCTCAGTTCGCCCAGGCCGGCCATGACGCCGAAGGCCGGCGCGATACCCAGCCCGTTATACCAGTTCCCCATCAGCCCCTGATAACCGAGCACATGGAGGAAATTCTGCAAACGGTCGATGGTGTTGCGGCCCGCCGCATAGACCGCCTGGGTGGCCGCTGAAGACAAGGCTGACGGCATGATCCCTGATTTTCTTTTGATCAGTTCCTCGGACATCTTGATGGAGAAAACCACGACCCATTTGGCCCCGTCGGGAATGACCCGTTTTTCCTTGGTCTCATAGGCCTTTTCCACATTCTCGAATTCGATCCGCTTGCCGTCCATCACATCAACGGCATAGATCAGTTTCCGGGTCTGTTCGTTGAGTTCCACATAGCCCACCTGATCGGCGCCGAAATGGCGAAGCGCGCTGCGGAGCATGCGGGCATTTTCTTCAGGTTTTCCTTCCCAACGAGGCACGCCCAATTCTTCCGGACTCTGGGGTGCCGCCCTGCCACCAGTCGGGGGCTTTGGCTTTTCGCCTCTGGCCTTGGCTTCCTCGGCCTCCTTGCGGGCGATTTCGGCCCGCTCCGCGAATTTGGTCCAGGACCCGGTAAAGCTGGTGCCGACGGCGCCACTTTGATAGCTGGAAATTTCGAGCGCCCGGTCGCGCAGGCTGTAGCCCGGCCTGTTGTCCAGCATCCATTGATGATACTTTTCGGCGCGGCGCTTGTTGAGTTCCTTGGCCCGGTCCTCGCCGATATATTTCTGCCAGGAAACCTGCTGGATTTTGGTCGCATCGAAGCGTTCGGTCGCCTGCCAGTCCACTTCCAGTGTGGGCACTTTCACTTCCTGTACCCACCAGGAACGTTTCCATTCCGCAGCCTGCGATGACATAACCCCGTCCAGATCACTATCCGGAGCGGAATCCAGGCCCATTTCCTCCATGCGTGACTTGTTTCCGACGGTGCTGCGGCGATCCATTGCCCCCTCCCTTAAAGTGTTTCCCTGGCGACCGGCTTTTTTAAAAGAGTAACCGAATTCACCCCTGACACTCAATAATTGACTAAGTTTAGCCTCCTAGGCCGTGGGCTCAATTGATCGCAACCAAATCTGTATAGCGGCGAGTTTGA
>CAZBQG010000099.1:0-14751 GCA_964493945.1 uncultured Rhodospirillaceae bacterium | reverse complement strand
AGAGGCCGGCGGGGTGCCGGCCAGAGTTTGCTCTTGAGGGAAGGGAGGATCAACTACTTGATCTGAAGCGTATTCTGCCTCTCGTAACGCCCAAAAGCTGTGATGGGGGTCTCATTTCCGGCGATTCTTGTGATTTCCTTTAAAGACCTCTCAAAGGATCAGGTCAGTTCCGTCACTGGCCCCGACGTCCGATCTTGGCTTCACCCACATTTAACAATCTGTCTGGCCATGTATGGTTATGCCCCAAGGTAAAAGCCTTCGTTCACAGCAATGCTCCAAGTTGTTGCAAGGGCACATCAAGTAGTTTGAGTGAAAAACGCAAGAGGAAGGGATATGCACAAGAGCTTCACATTATTGAAGTCTTGGGGTAAGTCATTGATTTTACATAAAAAAAATGAGTGATTGTTTAGTGTAATTTAATTGTTTAGTGTAGTTTAATTGTACTTTTCCCATTTCGGCAAGCGGCTCATGCCCTCATACAAATCCGAATTCGTCCAGACCGTCGTTGAGCGTGGATATCTGCATCAGTGCACCGATATCGATGCCCTGGACGAATTGGCCACCAAGGAAATCATCCCGGCCTATATCGGCTTTGATTGCACGGCGCCCAGCCTGCATGTGGGCTCCCTGGTGCCGGTCATGCTGCTCAGGCTGTTGCAGAAGACCGGGCATCAGCCCATTGTGCTGATGGGCGCCGGAACCACCAAGGTGGGCGATCCGTCGGGCAAGGATGAAAGCCGCAAGCTGCTGAGCGAAGCCCAGATCGGCGATAATATGGCGGGCATCCGCAAGGCTTTCGCCAACTATATGGATTTCGGCGACGGCCCGACCGACGCGGTTTGGGCCAACAACGCCGACTGGCTCGATCAATTGCAATATATTCCGTTTCTCAGGGAATACGGGCCCCATTTCACCATCAACCGCATGCTCACCTTTGACAGCGTCAAATTGCGCCTGGAGCGTGAACAGCCGCTGAGCTTCCTTGAATTCAATTATATGATCCTGCAGGCCTATGATTTCGTCGAACTGGCCAAGCGCAATGATTGCCGCATGCAGATGGGCGGATCGGACCAGTGGGGCAACATCATAAATGGCGTGGAGTTGGGCCGGCGGACGGCTGGGTTCTCATTGTTTGGCCTAACTACGCCGCTGATGACCACCTCGTCGGGCGCCAAGATGGGCAAGACGGCAGCCGGCGCCGTCTGGCTCGATGGCGACATGCTGTCCCCTTATGATTTCTGGCAATATTGGCGTAATACGGAAGACGCCGATGTGGGCCGCTTCATGCGTTTATTCACCGATCTTCCCCTGGTGGAAATCGCCCGGCTGGAAAAGCTGGAAGGCGCCGAAATGAACGAGGCCAAAAAGATACTGGCCCATGAAGCAACGTTGCTTTGTCACGGCGGGGAGGCCGCGATTGCCGCCGCCGAAACCGCGCGCTCAACATTTGAAGAAGGGGGGGCGGACGCCGGGCTGCCCAGTTTCGATATATCGCCGGGAGCCCTGGCCGACGGCATCCCTGCTTTCGAAATCCTGCGCCAGGCGGATCTGGCCAAATCCAACGGTGAAGCGAGGCGCTTGATCAAAGGCGGCGGTGCCCGCCTCAACGGCGAGGTGATCTCCAGCGAAACCCATATGGTCACGGCGGATGATCTTAACGCAGACGGCGTGATCAAAATATCGGCGGGGCGCAAACGTCACGCCCTGGCCCGCGTGCAGGAGGCTTGAAATGAAAATCAAGGCATGGCGCTTTTATGAATTCGGCGGCCCCTCGGTCCTCGAATGGGAAGAGATGGAACTGCCCGGTCCCGGACCGGGCCAGGCGCTGGTCCGCCATACGGCCATCGGGGTCAATTTCGCCGAAATCTATGCGCGCAAGGGCCAGACCCATGCGCCGGACCATTTTCCGGCCGGTCTCGGCCTGGAAGCGGCGGGCGTGGTGGAGGCCGTCGGGCGGGGGGTGAAATTCGTCAAGCCCGGCCAACGGGTGGCCTATGCGGGTAATGCCAATCCCGGCGCCTATGCCGAGGCCTGCCTGCATGATGCGGACACACTAATCAAATTGCCCCGCTGGATTGATGACAAGACGGCAGCGGCGGCCATGACCAAGGGCATGACCACGCAATATCTGTTCAACCGCACCCACAAGCTTAAAGCCGGCGACACCATTTTGATGCATGCGGCGGCGGGCGGCGTCGGGCAGATCGCCGGGCAATGGGCTAAGGCGGTGGGGGCGCGCATCATCGGCACGGTCAGCACGCCTGAAAAGGCGCGCATCGCCAAGCGCTCGGGATATACCCATGTTATTACGCGCCAAGGCCGGCCCGGAAAGCGCCAATGCAGGAAGGTCGTGGAAGAGGTCATGCGCCTGACCAACGGAAGGGGCGTCAATGTGGTCTATGATTCCACCGGCAAGGATACCTGGTCCGAATCCGCCGAATGCGTCGAACGCTTGGGTCTGGTGGTCCTGTTCGGAGCCGCATCGGGTGCACCCGAGCCCATGGATTTCCTCACCGAAGGTTCCAAGAAATCGGCCTATTTTCATCGCGCCACTTCGGTCAATTATCACACCAGCCCGGAAATCCGCCAAAAGACCGCCCGGCATCTGTTACGCATGATGAAATCCGGTGCGGTAAAGATTAAAATCGGCCAGACTTATCCCCTTTCTCAGGCCCGCAAGGTGCATCGTGATCTGGCTGCCCGCAAAACCACCGGCTCGACGGTGATGATTCCTGATACCTAGACCTTGCGCTCCAGGCCCCGCCAGTAAGGCTCACGCAGCGCGACCTTGTCGATCTTGCCGGTGGAGGCGCGGGGCAGGCTTTCGGTGAATTCTACGCGGCTTGGCTTTTTGTAGCTGGCTATGCGCGATTGGCAGAATTCGATGATCTGGGCTTCTTCGGGCGCGCTGCCGTCCCTGGCCACCACGAAGGCCAGCACCGATTGTCCCCAATGTTCATCAGGCACGCCGATCACCGCCGCGTCCGCCACCTCCGGGTGATGCATGAGCGCTTCTTCCACCTCGCGGGGATAGATGTTTTCACCGCCTGAGATGATCATCTCCGTCTTGCGGTCGATGATGAACAAAAACCCGTCCTCGTCGAAATAGCCCACATCGCCCAGATCGCACCAGCCGTCCCGCAGCACCTCGCGGCTGGCTTCGGCGTTGCGCCAATAGCCCTGCATGACCAGGGCCGGGTTGTGGACGTGGATTTCGCCGGCCTCGCCCACTTCGCATTCCCCGCCATCGGCCCGGCGCACGCTGATCTCGGCCATGGGGCCCGGCTTGCCCGCCGATGCCAGGCGGGCTGCTTCGGCGGGAGTGCCGTCCGGCAGATGATCTTGCTTGTCCAGATAAGACACCACCGCCGCTTCGGTGGATCCGTAGCGCTGCACCAGAATGGGCCCGAAGCGTTCCAGCGCCTGGCGCAGGAGCGCTACGGGCATGGCGGATGCGCCGTAACCCAGGGTACGCAAAGATGACAAATTGCGCTTATCAATATCCGCCAAATCCAAAATAGACTGGATCATGGTCGGCGCCAGATGCAGCGTAGTGATTGCTTCGCGCTCGATCATATCCACCGTCTGGGCCGCATCGAAGCGTCTCACCACATGTATGGGCGCGCCGATGAGGTGATGAGCGATCTGGCTGAACCGGCCACCGATATGAAATAGAGGCATGACCAAAAGCCCTATATCGCAGGGCGTCAGGCCAAGCTCGTAGCCGACCGTCAGGGCAATATGCCACTGCGCACTCTGGCCCAGCATGACGCCCTTGGGCCGCCCGGTTGAACCCGATGAATAAAACAGATAGGCGGTGTCATCGGAACTTGGCCGCATATCGACCCGCTCGGGCGTGCCGGCATTGAGAAATGTTTCATAATCCACGGCCCACTCCGGCAGACCGGCGCCATCGCCGCCGATCCGGACATAACGAAGAATGCCGTCCTGCCCCTCCCGGTTGGCGGCGATCACGGTTTCGAATTCCGCCTCATAGAAGACTACGGAAGGTTCCGCATCATTGAGCAGATAGGCGATCTCGGGCGCCGTCAGGCGGAAATTGATGGGATGCACGACCAGCCCCGTGGTTTCGCCGGCGCCGCAGACTTCCAGATATTCGACGCAATTCCTGGCCAGGATGGATATGCGGTCTTGATGGGCGGCGCCCGCCCCGGTCAGCGCATTAGCCAACCGATAGGAGCGTTCCGCATATTGGCCAAAGCTGAGCTGTCCCCCATCGTGAATAATGGCGGGCAGGTCACGTCGGAGCACCCCGTTGCGGGGGATCATTTCCCCGATGATCATGGGATCCCTGTTCATTCCCCGATGCTGTCTCCCTCGGGCGCTTTTGGCAATAGGGTTCTCCCGGGCGG
The DNA here is from genome assembly GCA_964493945.1 of uncultured Rhodospirillaceae bacterium. Classification (GTDB taxonomy): domain Bacteria; phylum Pseudomonadota; class Alphaproteobacteria; order Rhodospirillales; family UBA2165; genus CAZBQG01. The sequence continues at coordinate 10,378 of CAZBQG010000099.1, read as the reverse complement.
GACCCAGCTCCCCCGCTTGTTATTTATATTTGAGCCGGTTTCTTCTCTTCCGCCAGCTTTTTCTCGGTGATGTCGATAAGGGTCGAGCGGTTTATCCTGATGTTGCTATCTTCACCGGTCACCGGAACCGCCCGCAAATTTACCCAGATCAATGCGCCATCCTTGCGCGTCATCTGTAATTCTTCACCTTGAATTTTACTCCCTGAATGAAGTTTCTTGAAAAGCCTTGCCGCCTTTGGCAGACCCTCCGGCGTATCCGCAAACAAATCGAAGGCCTTGATCTGGACCAGTTCCGCTTCGCCGTAACCCAGCATTTCCGTGAAGGCAGCATTGGTGCGAAGCAGATCACCGTCACCGGCGCTGAAGCTGGCATAGGCGACGGGAGCGTTTTCATACAAATCCCTGAAACGTTCCCCGCTTTCGGAAATCTGCTCGATCATGGGGTTGGTTATTTGAGAAAAAAACAGGGCACCCACCAAAATAGCGATGACCGCCCCAATCGTAACTACCCCGCCGGCCATGATGAAGGGGGCCCTGATCTCGGCCATGTCGATCTTGGCGACCAGACCCATTTTGGCGGTAGGCATGGGCTCAAAGGCGGCCAGAACCGTCTCTCCCCGGTAATCAAGCCCAACCAACGTTCCCGATTGCCCCGCCAGGGCGCGGCGCATGGGTTCGGCAAGGCCTGATCGCAGGGGGACGGAATTGCTTCCCTCCGCCGCTTTGCTGTTATGGTGGAGGAGGAAGGAGATTTCATCGCCCTTAAGTTCGGCGATGGTGAATTCGCCCGTCTTGCTTTGGCTCACATAGTTTTCATGGGCGGCGATGATCGGCCCCAAAGCATCTTGAATCGCGGAAGAAATATTGCCTTCATGTTCTTCCTCGTTAATTTCATGATGGACGATGGCCCCCACCAGCCGGGCCTGGCTTTGGGCGATCTCGATCAGGCGGACCCGTTGCTGGTTGAAGGCGGTTTGGTAAAGGATTCCGACCGCCAGCCCACCGACTACGGTGGCCACCACACTCATGATTAGAACCAGGGCCAGGGGGCGGTGATAATCCTTGATCTCTCTCCAGGTGACCTGCTGGAGAACGGGTAAGGCCATCTTGTAATAGGCCAGGAGGAAAGCCGTGACCCAGATGGCAAACAGGGCCAGGCCACGGTTGGTGAGCACCACCCAGGGAATGCTGTCGGCGGGAGACAGGAAAAACCCCAAAACAATGAGCACCGAGCCTAAGGCGGCCAGAGCAAAAAGGTGCCACCGTCTCGGAAACCAGATTCCCAAGAGCACCAGAGCGACATAAGGCACGCCGCCCGCAATCCCCATAGGCAAGGAGAGATCAACCGCGAAGATCAAAGCCGCCAGTACGGCGCTTATCAGCAGCAATCTTGGCAGAATGCCATTGGCGGAATCGGTCAAAGCCATGCCTTTCGGAGACCCCGGGACTGAGTTTACTTAACGGATATGAACACCCATTACCCAGTTGGCTGGCCGGGGTTGGGTGTGTGATATCAGATGAAAACAGTTTGGAAAAGACCGGTCTGGTCAATTCAACCGGAAGTGTGGCCGTGGCAGTGGTTCCCAATCAGGGTTCCAGGTGACGGAGCTGGGGCGCCACTTCTTCCATGAAGCAGGTCATGGAGCGGGCCCGTTTTTCACGGGCGGCCCAATCTTTCCCGCCGACGATCAGAAAGGTTCCGAAGCCGCCTGCATCGTCATAGAACTTCTTGATCTGATCGGCGATGCGGTCCGGCTCGCCCAGCAAATAAAAACCGGCATCCGCCAGCACTTCGATGCCATGCTCATTGTTGGGTATATCAACATTGAAAAGCTCTTTGAGCACTTATAGAAACCCCCGTTCTGCCTGGAGGCCCAGCTCGTGGGTGACGGCGGGGCGCAGATCTTCCAGAGCCTCTTCGCGGGAGGAGGCCACATAAACGACCCGGGATGCCGTGATGTTGCGCCTGGCATTTTTGATTCCCGCATCTTCGGCATATTGAACGTAGCGGTCGGTCTTGGGGCGCACCCGGTCGGCACTTTCCAGGAATGCCGATAAAAGCGTATAGCCCCGCTCGGCTGGCATTTTGGCGACCTCTTCCGTATCCGTCGCCGTAGCCATGGGCATATGGGGCACTGACAGGGGCTTGGGCAGGGCGACCACCCCTTTTGCCTTCCAATGGGTGCCCTCCCAATCGAAAATCTCATCACTGGTCCAGCATTTGAGAATGAATTCGAGGGATTCCTGAAGCCGTGCATGGCGGTCATCAAAGGTCAGGCCGCGCTCTTCGCAAAATAAGGGCGATGGAAAACCGGTTCCAAACCCGAAAATAAATCTGCCTTCGCCTAAAAGATGTTCGGTCACGGCGGCCCCTATGGCGATATCCAGGGGGTGCTGAATACGAAGGGTTTTGACCGCCGCCCCCATGCGTATCCGGCTGGTCAGGCCGGCCGCCTTGCACATCATCAATTCGGGCGTGGGGATGGAATCGATTCGGTTGATATAGGGCGGCTCGCCGTGATGTTCGCTGATATAGGCGTCCCGGAAACCCAGCTTGTCGGCCAGAATAATTTCCTGAATGTCTTCTTCGAAAGTCTGCCGGGCACTGGTATGGGGACGAAATCCGTTTGAAAATACTCCGAAATGCATGGGGGCTACCGCTGATGGGGCGCAGTGATCCTTAAGGGGCGCGGTGCAGATTTTCCGGGGCGTCGAAAATACCGAACAAGTTACGCAGGAACCCGGGCGCCAGGGCGGAAAGCGGATTGATCTTCACCTCCGGCTTTTGCGGATTTCCCGACATCTTGTAGGTCGCGGCAAAGACACCGCCACCCTTCTCGAACCCGGTAAACAGATCACCGATCACCGGGATATGGCCGAGCACGCTGTTGATCACATAGGCCGGCACCAAAGTACCGCTGAGGCGGATGGTCTTGGCCTTGGTGTCGACGATTCCCGCCGCCGTCACCCCCAGGCTGAGCCCATTGGCCTTGGCATCCTGCAGGGCGATGATCCCGCTTTTTCGGGTGAAGGGGACCTCCATCCTGGTGAAGGCCAGCCCTTCTCCGCCCAGGGCCTCCAGGATACCGGTAAGGGATGCGATGGACAGCAAATGGGTCAGGGCCGGCGCCTTGATCACCCTGAAATTATTGACCACCACCTGGCCATCGAAGGGTGCCCCCGGCTTGCCGTCATCGAAGGCGCCCTCCAATCCAAGTTTGCCGCCGGTCAGATTGTCGTAATAGCCGAAGCGGCGCAGCGTCCGGCCCGCATCGTTGGAAGTCATGCTGAGTCGCCGCTTCTTCCCATCCGGTTTGAGATCAAGCACCAGGTTCGCCTTGCCGCCCAGCGACGCATTAAGCTTTATGCGTTGCCAGACTTTGCCATCAAAACCCATGGTACCGGTCACGCCCTGCAGATGGCGCCCGGGATGCAATTGCACCCGGTCCAGATTGACCGAAAGGGTGAGGGGGGGACCTTTCTCTTCTTGGGTCCCATCCTCGTCATCTTCCGCCTCCAGCCAGGGAACCAAGTTAAGCCGGCTGCCCCGTATGTCGCCGTCCCAGCCCTGCTTGCTTTTGATGAGCATCCCGCTCAACTGGTTCTGGCCGAAGGAAAAATTTGAAACTTTGATTCTCTTGACCTCGCCCTGATTGTCGAAACTGGCACTTCCTGATGCCTTGAGGCCGCCTCCCGAGACGGAAAAGCTTTTAATTTCCGCCATCCTCCCATTCAAGAAATTCATCTCCAGCTTGGCCCGGCCTGGGATGCCCTTAGCCTTGGTCCAGCCCATATCGGGGATAAGCATGGACGCCTCATCCAGAGAAATGGTCGCCACCAAGCGGCTCTCGCCGTTTCTGAAGACGGAATAGGTCAAGCCGGCCTGGGTCTTGCCATCAATGAATTCAGGTGTAAGGGGAGCAAAATTCAGACCCAGCTCGCGGGCCCGCTGGGCATTATCCAAGCCGGCCAGGGCGCGGTAGCGCCGGGATAGGGGATTATCCGTCTTGAAATTTTCCAGCCAGTCGAACTCGGTGGCGATGCTTCCCACCTTGACCTTGCCCGATACATCCATGTGGGAATTATCCACATTCAATTTGAGCTGTCCGTCGGTGAGATTGCGGCCGAAGGCCGCCTTTTTGATGGCCGCGTCCTCGATTTGGGAGCTGGCCGATACCTTCACCTGATCAGACATCAGGGCCCGTTCCACCAGGAAATTGACCTTGAGGTGCGTCTTCGAATGGCCGCTGGCGCCAGCCGGATTTATGCCCATGGTGGAGGCAAATTCCAAGGGCTTGTGATCGATCAGGGTGAGAGCGGATTTAAAGGGCCCCTCGATATTCAAATCGATATGGGCGAACTGATCGGTCTTTTCCAAATCCGTGATAGCGATGGAACCGCCCGATATCAACAGATCCAACGCCTCACCGCCAAGGATCGCGATATCCAGGCGCTTGCTGTCCATTTTCACCCGGCCCGCCACCTTCATGGCCTTGGGCAGGGGCGGCAGGTAATCAATGGCCCAATCCTTGAAATCCAACTCGCTATTAAAGCCGGTCAGCGCCAACCCTTTTTGTCCCTGCCATTTACCGCTGATCCGGGTACGTATTTCGGTCACAGATCCACCGGATATATTTTGCAAAAACCAATTGCGGTGAAAAGGCATCAGGCTTTTGGGCCAATATCCCGGGAGGGTCCGCATGGGCAGATTGGCCAACCTGGCATTGACCGAGAAGCTGGGTTGGGTGCCGATCCCCTGGATCACCGCCTTGCCCTGAAGGGCGGGCCCATCCAGATCGGCATTCAGCCCGGTAATTTCCAGCAGACCGAAATCCGTCAGATAGCGCCCTTTAAGGGTAGCCTTCCGGAGCGGTAGTGCGTGCCGCCCGAATGTAGGCAGGATGATCCGGCCATCCTTCCCCAGATCGACGGATAATTCGGCGATCTCGAGATTTCCCGTACTCTTGTCATAACGCCCCTTGGTCTTGATGCTGTCGAGCTTGATCTCGGAAGCGAAAGGGGCGGGCAGGGCTATTTTTCCTTTTTTTCCGCTCATATCGAAGGTGAGGGACTGGACTTCCCCGCCACGGGCCAGCTCCGCCGTGATGCGGCCTCCGGCCGGCAGGGCGAAGGGGCCCAGGAACTTGAAGCCGGGCGAAATCTCCGCCAGTTTGCGCAAATCCATATCGGTGAAACTGGCGGCCAGGGACGAGCGGCCATCGGCAAAACTGTAATTGCCCGTCAGATCGAGCGTCGCCAACCGGCTGCCCGCCTGAACATTAAGCGTGGCCAGCGCCCGGATGCCGTCCGGCTCGCGCATGAGGGTGGCGTTGGCCTGGGGAGCATGCCAGGTGACACCCATGCGCTGATCTTCCAAAAACAGATCGCCGGCAACGATTTCAAGCTTGGTCAGGAAACCGGCCCGTTCTTTGGTATCGTGTTCCTGGGTGCTCTGGGCGGAAAGCAGCTTGTCCAGAAGGGCGTCGGCGGTGCCGGGCTTGACCTGTTGGCCAGCGATCTGGCCGATCTTCAACGAACCGTCCGCCAGCCGCACCAGACGCAGGCTAGGCCCGAATATGGACAGGCTCTGGGGAACCAGATCGCCCTCAAGCAATGCCGCCCCGTTGAGCGACAGGGAAAGTTCCGGGACTTCGGCGATGAGAGTGCCATCACCGCCCAGGACGCGGGCTCCCTTCAAATCTATTTCCAGGCTGCGGTCCCAGCCGGCCCAGGTGAGCACCGTGTCGTTCAATTGGATGGTCATGGAGCCATCCTCGGGACTGAGCGCAGTCTCGAAATAGGGCGTGAGGAAGGCGAGCGAAATGGGCCCCGCGCTTAAGCGCCAGAGGCCGGCCGCGGCGACGATTGCCAGCCCCAGAATGAGCACGCCGAAAAACTGCAAAACGGTTCGTGATATACGTCTTATCAAACTTGGTAGACCTCTGCGTAACTTCGGGCCCGCTTGACCATTATGGCCCGTTCACGCAGTGTGCGCCAAATCGGAGCAATTGAAAATGGAGCATTTTCCTTATCCCCCAATGGAGCATTTTCCTTATCCCCCAAGAGAGGGCGCACTATCCGGCCCCGCTAACCCGGAAGGCGCGCGCCTTGGGCTGGAGCGGTGGTCCCAGGTGGTCCGGGAGAGCGGCGATGAGGCGCTGATTGAGGGGGCGGAGAAGCTGTTCGGCGACCCGGCCAGCCTCAGCCTGATGGAGGCGATGTTCGGCGGCAGCCCTTATTTGGCTCAATGCGCCGCCAGCCAGCCCGGATTTTTTGCGAGCCTCATGATCGGCGGGCCCGACGAGAGCTTTTCTGACCTGGAGCGGGAATTTGATAAACAGCTCGCCCAGGCACCGGATCGCGGCGGGCTGGCCACCCTGTTGCGCACTGCCAAGCGCCAGGCATCCATGACCATTGGTCTGGCCGATATCGCCGGGCTTTGGTCCTTGCAAAGGATTACCGGCGCGCTCAGCAGTTTTGCCGAGATGGCCGTCCGGGCAGCAGCCCGGCATCTTTTGACCGCCGCCCATGAGTCAGGGCAAATCCAACTTCCCGATCCGGCCGATCCGGAATTGGCATCGGGACTGATTGTTTTGGCGCTTGGCAAGCTGGGTGCGCGGGAATTGAATTATTCCAGCGATATCGACCTGATCGTCTTTTATGATCCGGAAGCCGTCCAGACCGGAAATCCCGATGGGTTACAGCGTCTTTTCGTGCGCCTGACCCAGGATATGGTCAAGCTGTTGGCGGACAGGACGAAGGACGGTTATGTCTTCCGGACCGACCTGCGTCTGCGCCCCGATCCCGGGTCCACGCCGTCCGCCATGTCGGTGAACGCCGCCGAGACCTATTACGAAACCATCGGTCAGAACTGGGAGCGGGCGGCCATGATCAAGGCGCGCCAGATCGCCGGCGACAGTGAAGCGGGGGCTTTGTTCCTAAAAAATCTGGCGCCCTTTATCTGGCGCAAGAATCTGGATTTCGCCGCCATCCGGGATATCCATTCCATCAAGCGCCAAATCAATGCCCACCGGGGCGGTACCACTATCGCCGTCGCCGGCCATAACGTGAAGCTGGGCAGGGGCGGTATCCGGGAGATCGAATTTTTTACCCAGACCCAGCAACTGATCTGGGGCGGGCGCGATGAAAGCCTGCGCCGGCCCGCGACCCTGGCGGCCCTGGCGGCCCTGGCAGGCGCCGGACAGGTTACGGATGAGGCGGTGGAAGAGCTGACCGGGGCTTACGAATTCCTGCGCCGCCTGGAACACCGGTTGCAGATGGTGGATGACCGCCAGACCCATGAAATGCCGGGCGATGATGAGGGTCTGACCCATCTGGCCGTGTTCCTGGGATTCAAGGATGCGCAAGGTTTGAGCGATGAATTGCTCACTCATCTCAGCCGGGTTGAGAGCAATTATGCCCATCTGTTCGAAGATGCCCCCAGTCTGGGCGGCCAGGGTGAGGCGGCGGGCAATCTTAGTTTCACCGGCACGGACGAAGACCCGGATACCCTGGAAACAATCGAAAAATTGGGTTTCACCGAAGCCAAAGCCGTTTCCGGTTTGGTCCGGGGCTGGCATCACGGGCGCTACCGGGCGACGCGCAGCGAAAGAAGCCGGCAATTGCTGACCGAACTCATGCCGGTCATTTTGAGTGCTTTCGGCCATACCCCCGACCCCATGGGCGCCTTCTTCAAATTCGATGAATTCCTGTCCAATCTGCCTTCGGGCGTGCAACTTTTTTCCATGTTCCATGCCCGGCCCGAACTTCTGGACCTGCTGGCCGAAATCATGGGCAGCGCGCCGCGCCTGGCCGATCATCTGAGCCATCATCCGTCCATCCTGGACAGCCTCCTGGAGGCGGATTTCCTTAAACTGTTTCCGGAGCCCGCCGACATGTCGGGTGATCTTTCCCACCTGTTGGAGCGGGCCGGCGATTATGAAGACGTGCTGAACGAAAGCCGCCGCTGGGCCAATGACCGCAAGTTTCAGGTGGGCATCCAGATTTTGCGGAATCTTATCGATGCCGAGACCGCCGCCCGCTCCCTCAGCCATGTGGCGGATGTGACCCTGGATTGCCTGCGCCTACATGTGGAACGGGAATTCGTCGCACAGCACGGCGTAATCCCGGGCAGCGAGATGGCCATCATCGCCTTGGGTAAGCTGGGCAGCCGGGAAATGACACCTAGTTCGGACCTGGATTTGATCAATATCTATGATCTGGCTCCCGGCGTGGAAGCCTCCGACGGTCCCCGTCCCCTGTCACCCAGCCAATATTTCGCCCGCCTCACCCAGCGCCTGATCAACGCCCTGACCGCCCAAACGCCCGAAGGACGCCTTTATGAAGTGGATATGCGGCTCAGGCCGTCGGGCAGTGCGGGACCCATCGCCTCCAGCCTGACGGCATTCATAAAATACCACGAACAATCGGCCTGGACCTGGGAACATCTGGCCTTGGCGCGGGCCCGGGTGATCAGCGCCCCCGCCGGGTTGCAGGCCCGCATCGAAGAGGCCATGACCCTGACCCTGATCCGGGAGCGGGATGGCGCGGGGCTTTTGACGGACGTCGCCGAAATGAGGATGCGCATGGATAAGAAGCATCATTCCGACGTGTCGTGGGAGGTGAAATATATCCGGGGTGGTCTGGTGGATGTTGAATTCATCACCCAATATTTGCTTTTGAAACATGCCCCCGAATGCCCGGAAATTCTGGCCCCCAACACGCGGGCCGCATTGACGGCGTTGATGGGTAAGGGGTTTTTGGACCGGGCCCACGGGGATATCCTGCTGGGCGCCCTTGGTCTGTGGCACACCATCCAGGGAATTCTGCGCCTCACCGTGGAAGGATATTTCCGCGAAGACGATGACGCAAAGGTGCCCGAGGCGCTCAAACAAATGCTGGTTCAAGCGACAGCCAGCACGGGCTTTGGTGCGCTCAAGGAGCAAATCCGGGAAACCGCCGGGATCGTCCACGGGATTTTCACCCAACTGATCGACGAACCGGCGGCTGCCCTGGACCGCCGCCAGGAAGGTACCTGATCATGAGCGCCGGTCTGATGGAGGCGGCCCTGGCCGTGCTGGCAGAGCCCGATCCCAGCGCCAAGGTTGCGCTCACCCATCAGGCCGCCCAGGCTTGGCGCGGCGGAGATTTGGCGGATTTGACAACAATGGGCCGCCAGATTCCGCCCGCCCGTCCGGCCCGCCCCGCCCGGCCCAGATTGGAGCCACCCCGCCGAATGGCCAGGCGCCGGGGCATGGGCGAAGAGGCCAGGCGGGCTTTGATCCACGCCATTGCCCATATCGAGCTTAACGCCATAGATCTTGCCTGGGACCTGATTGTGCGTTTTGGTCGCCCCGATTTTCCGCCCGGGTTTTTCGCCGATTGGGTCCATGTGGCCGATGACGAAGCGCGCCATTTTTCAAGCCTCAATGAGCGGCTGGGCGAGTTGGGCTCAACCTATGGGGATTTTCCGGCCCATGACGGTTTGTGGGAGGCGGCGGAAAAGACCGCCCATTGCCTGTTGTTCCGCCTGGCCGTGGTGCCTATGGCGCTGGAGGCACGGGGTTTGGATACCACACCCAACACGGTTGCCCGCCTGAAAGCGGGTGGTGATGCCCGCACGGCTATAATTCTGGATGGGATCGCGGAAGACGAGATCAACCATGTGGGCGCGGGGCGTCGCTGGTTCGAACATTTTTGTGGGCTCCGGGATAAAGACCCGGTGGCGGCCTTCCATGATTATATTTCCAGGGGCTTCGGCGCCATCCTCAAGCCGCCCTTTGCGGTGGATGCACGGGCCCGGGCCGGGCTTGGGCCGGATTATTATCTGATGGATAAATGACCGGCTATTTATCGAAAGGCAATTCGGTTGCGCCGTTGATCTGGGCATCGACCACGGCTACCGCCGTCATATCCAGAATGCCCCGGGTCGAGACGGATTCCTGCAAAATATGTGCAGGCCGGCGAAGCCCCAGCAGCATGGGCCCGACCGACTCTCCGTCAGTCAGTTCCTTTAGCGCATTATAGGTGATATTGGCCGCATCGAGGGAGGGCATGACCAAAAGGTTGGCCTGACCGGAGAGTTCGGTAGGGCCCATGACCTGATCACGGTTTTCTTCCGAGAGAGCCGAACCGGCGTGCATTTCGCCTTCCACCTCCATGCCCGGATCAAGCCTGCGGATCAATGCGACCGCTTCGCGCATACGCCGGGCCGGCGCCCGGTTGGAGCTGCCGAAATCAGAGTGCGGCAGCAACGCCGCCTTGGGCTCGATGCCGAAGCGGCGGACGGTGGCGGCGGCGAGCACGGTGAAGTTGGTGATCTGCTCGGCCAGAAGAACAAGATTACAAGGCGTTGGGCAAAACGGGGAACGCGCCCCTC
>CAZBQG010000098.1:0-14903 GCA_964493945.1 uncultured Rhodospirillaceae bacterium | reverse complement strand
TCGTAGAGAACTTTCATCTCCTATCCTTTGCCAGCTTGTCCTGGCGCTCTCTCATTTGGGCCATGCCCAATCCGCGCATCGTCTGGCAGTTCAATTCCCAGCCCCAGGCAATTGCGGGCGGGCGCAATATCTTCATGCCGAGGGGCAAGACCCTGGGCGGGTCCAGTTCCATCAACGGCATGGTCTATATCCGGGGCAACCGTGGCGATTACGATGAATGGGCGGAACTGGGCAATCCGGGCTGGTCGTGGGAGGAGGTCAAACCCTATTTCCTGAAGGCTGAAAACAACGAACAATTCGCGGGCGACGGCCGTCACGCCAAGGGCAGGCCTCTCAATGTCACCTTCGTTGGCGATCCCAGCCCACTTAATGAGACCTTGGTGGCGGCGGCGGAATCTCTGCAACACCGCTATAACCCGGATTTCAACGCCGAAAGCCAGGATGGGTTCGGCATCCATCAGGTCACGCAAAAAAATGGCTGGCGCTGGTCGACGGCCAAGGCCTATATCGAACCCGCCAAACGCCGCCCCAATGTGACGCTCATGACAGGCGCCGCCGTCGCCCGGATCATGGCCGAAGGCGGCCGGGCCACGGGGGTTGAATTGCTGGATGGGCGCAAGATTACCGCCCGGGGCGAAGTGATCCTGTCGACGGGCGCCATCATCTCGCCCAAGATCCTTGCCTTGTCGGGCACCGGCGACGGGGCCGCTTTGCAGGCGCTGGGCATCGAGACCCAACACCATCTGCTGGGTGTGGGGCGGAACTTGCAAGACCATGCGGCCATTCACTGTATCGTCAAATCAAAAAGCCGGGTGCCCCACGGATTGTCCCTGGGGGCGACCCCAGGCAGACCTGGGACGTGCTCAATTACCTGTTCCGGCGGCGCGGCATGTTCTCATCCAATATGGTCGAGTCAGGGGGCTTCGTTAAAACCCGGCCCAGCCTGGACAGGCCCGACATCCAATATGTATTCACGCTCGGCTACCGGGCCCGCCCGCCCAGGATATTGACCCGGGGGCACGGCTATTCCCTGACGGCGGTCCTTTTGCGCCCGAAAAGCCGGGGTTCGGTCAGCCTGGCCAATAGAGATCCCGCCGCCGCGCCCCTCATCGATCCCCGCTTTTTTTCCGAGTCCGAGGATCTGGAAGTGCTGCTGGACGGCCTCAAACTTTCCCGGCGCATCCTGGGATCGGAAGAGTTCCGGAAATATGAGCCGACGGAAGCCCTGCCCGGCGCCGAAGCCCAAACGGATGATCAACTCCGGGACTATATCCTGGAAAATTCAGCGACCATCTTTCATCCCGTCGGCACCTGCAAAATGGGCACGGACGAGGGGGCCGTGGTGGATGCCAGGCTCAGGGTCCATGGCGTGCGGTGCCTGCGGGTGGTGGATGCCTCCATCATGCCCCGCGTGACCGGCGGCAACACCAATGCGCCCAGCATCTTGATCGGGGAGAAGGCCGCCGATATGATCAAGCAGGACGGGGGCGGTTAGGAAACAAATGGTGGGGTTAATGGTGTTCGGATTCCCGTGTCGCGCCGGGGAATGTCCACTTTCGCACCCAGGTTTCCGCTTTACCCTTGGCGGCGGTCCTGTTTTCGGGTTGCTTTTGACCCAATTCGGAAATTACGAACCACCGGAGAGGCTTTTATTTTTTCATCAGCGCTTGCCGGAGCGGTAGACGCGGAATTCCTGCCGTGATAACCCCAATCAAGTTCACTCCCAGGCGTCTCGAATGCAGAATTTCAAATGAAGATTTAGTTCTTTCGATCAAACCTTTATTGCCCACACTTCCTATTGGAGAGAGAAATGAAAGTTGCTTACGTTTTCGCTACTAATATGGCCACCACATTCAAGCTGGCGACGATGATCCTGCCGCAGTTGGAGCAGGGAAATCATGGCGCAGAGGTCATCGGCATAATGTTCTTCGACGACAATATTTTTGCGCTTCGAAAAGGCGATCCGGTGGGTGAGAGATTATCGAGATTTGCGAAGGAGCATAATATTCTTTTGATGGTATGTGATCAGTGTGCTGTTCGACGCAACCTAGCGGAGGGAACTTTTGACCAATGTGGAACCGGTAGTGTAAAGGCCAAAGGTTTTGTTGACGGTGTTGTCGCCGGTTGCTTCCCTCAGCTGTATGAGGCCCTAGGCGGCAATCCTCCTGATCAGGTCATCACGCTTTAAGGGGAGGGGTCGTAGGCCCAAAAGGGGGGGTGTCGCCAACCTCCCTTCTTGGCTAGAAACTGAATTAAACATCAGGTATCAGCCATTTCCGCTGCCCCCCCGGACAACGGACCTCCTCTCCGGCACAATTGTTTGCCGGATTTAAAACACAAAATTCAACTTGCAATTCAGATTGCGGGCTTCCTGGCGCCTAAATGTCTCCAAAACCATCCCTCACAGCGTAAATTCCGCCTCCGGATCGACCTGGTCCAAAAACAAATCGCCCGGCAACTCCGTACCCAACCCCTTTTCCCGGGCCAGATCCAACATGCGCCGGCAGATGGCGGCGAACTGGATGCCCATGCCCACATTGTTGTTGTGATAGGTGATCTGGCGATCATCGGTGCGGCCCTGGCCCCGCCCCAAAACTAACGCCGAAAGTTCGGTCACATCCGCCTCGGTCAGGCCACTGGGCTCCGATCCCAAAGGCGCATCGCCGGCCAGATCCTCGGCGTCATGTTCGCAGGAATTGACGACGATCACGGCAGCGCGCCTGGCCACTTCGCCATCAATATCAATGGGCGTCTGGGAGACTGCGGAGGCCCGCGTCGCCACGATATGGCAGCCCTCTTCCAGCCAAGCCCCTTCAAGCACCGGCTGATCCGCCGTGGTGGCGACGGCGACGATATCCGAGCCGGTAACGGCGTCCCTCGCCCCATCCACCGCCTGTGCATGGACCCCGAACAGTTCACCAATGCGCTGGGCAAAACGTTCGCGCCGTTCCGGGCGCTGGGAAAAGACGCGGATTTGGGTGATGCCCGGTGAGGCGGCCATGAACGCCGCCGCCTGGCTCATGGCCTGATGGCCCGATCCGATAATGCCCAGGGTCTTGGCATCGGCACGCACCAGATAAGGTGCGGCGACGCCCGATGTGGCGCCCACCCGGAGGGCCGAAATCACATCATCATGAATGATGCCCAACAGGGCGCGGCTTTCGATGTCCCAGACCAGAACGAAACCAGACCGCCCGCTGGGCGCCGTCGCGCTGGTCCTGGCCTGCCTCGTCTGGCGCGCGGTGTGGACGGCGCCGAGCCGCACGGACGCAATGCCCAGACTGGGCATAACGGCGGGGATCATGTTTAGAAAAAAGCGCCTCTCGGTCCCGTCGCCCGCGTCCGGCAGGGGCATATGAATGCGCTGGCGGGGAATTTCCTTGGCCTCTTCGGCGCCCAGATCGGCATAGGCCCGGGCCAGGATGGGGATAGCTTCCGCCATGGGCAACAGGCCCCGGGTTTCTTCGTTGGTGAGAACCAGAACGGGGTCGGTCATGATTGGCTCCTTTGGGTGGTGCCTGGAGGGGGGTAAGCAAAGAGCAAAAAGGGGGCGAAGGGAAGAAGGTTTTGTTTGGCGCCGGTGAGGAGAAGGGGCATACGGCCCCGGCCTCTTCACCGGCGGCCATGCTTCACCATCCCCGTTAGCTCTAGACCGGCGGAGAGGGCGTTCCCGTTTGCCCTCAAGGGGAGAAAAATTGGGTGCCGAACCAGACCGGGCCATCTTCCGGCAAGGCAACACAAGACGCCGGGTCAACATTTCCCGCAGGCGCATCACGGAGAGCGTGATCGTCCTGGGGTCATTCAGCTTCCCACGCCATATCCGTGCATTTTTTTGTCCTCGCCATGGGGTTCTATGAGCGAAACTTTGATCAGTGTTGCACCACCGGGCTGATATTCTAAAAAATCAATCGGGTAGGTCCCGCACCCGCCCGCCTCAGCCGATATCCACCGCCAGGCCGCTCATATAGGACGCCCGGTCCGAGGCCAGGAAGACCACCACATTGGCCACCTCTTCGGGTGCCGCGGCGTGGCCAGGCGGTTGTCGCCGCCCAACTCCTCCCAGCGGGCCGCATCGCCCAATTCGCGCTCGGCTCGGATTTTGGCCAGATAGATCAGCCATTCGGTCAGGGTGGGGCCGGGATTGGCGACGAGGACGCGCGCCCCTTCCGTGATGCTTTCCTGGCCCAATGATTTGGAAAAGGCGATGAGTGCGGCGTTGCCCGCACTGCCCGCGATATAGCCGGGCCTGGCATGATTGCCGCCATGCCCGCCACATTGACGATCACCCCGCCCGCCTCCTGCGCCTTCATTTTGACGTAAAAGGCCCTGGTCATGGTGATATAGCCGAAGACTTTCAGGTTCCACGCGGCGCGTCAGGTTTCGTCATCCACCTGTTCGATGCCGCCGCCCGGAATGGCGCCCGCATTGTTTATAAGAATATCCACATCGCCGGTTTCTTCCACCACTTCCGCGCGGGCGGCGGGATCGCTCAGATCCACCTCCTGGGTGGTGACGGCCACCTGATGGCTGCCCATGATGGCGGCGGCGGCCTCTTCCAGATCGCTAGCCGTACGCGACACCAGATGCAGGTTCACCCCTTCGGCGGCCAGCCCATGGGCGACGGCCAGGCCGATGCCCTTGGAGCCGCCGGTCACCAGCGCTTTCCGTCCGGCCAGATGCAAATCCATTTTGGTGTTGCTCCCCTTCCTGAAACGCCCCCGCAAAGATACTTGATTGGGGCCATAAGTGGAAACCCCTTATTTGCCCGTCAACCCAATCGTGTTAGGATCGAAAAAATAATAACAAACAAGGATTTATCTGCGTTGCCAGACTCCGGTGAGACGAGCCACAGAATAATCAAAAGTGCCTGCCGCATGTGCCATGGCGGCTGCGGCGTGCTGGTTCATTTGCAAGGCGACACCATCCAGAAAATCGAGGGCGATTCGGACAACCCCATGAACCGGGGCAAGCTTTGCCCCCTGGGGGCGGCCAGCTTGGAACAGATTTATAATCCCAGGCGCCTGAAATATCCCATGCGCCGCACGGGTGCCCGGGGCGAGAGGCGGTGGGAGCGCATTTCCTGGGATCAGGCTTATAGCGAGTTGGCGGAAAAAATCCAGGCCGCCACGGATACCCACGGCGCACATTCTATTTGGGTGGGAACCGGGACGGGGCGCCATCATTTTCCCTTCGTGTCGCGCTTTGCCAATGCCATCGGTACGCCCAACTGGTGCGAGCCCGGCACCGCCCAATGTTTCAGGCCGAGGGTGCATGGATCGGTCCTGACCATGGGCCAGATTCCGGTCTGCACCTATACCACGGAACATTTTCCCGAACTGATCATGTTCTGGAGGCATAATCCTTTGTATTCAGGGCCCGACGGCGAGTTGGGTTTCGGGCTGCGCCAGGCCCTGGAGCGCCATCCAAAGACCATCGTCGTCGATCCCTGCCGCACTCTTTTGGCCAGGAAAGCCGATATCTGGCTGCAATTGCGCCCCGGCACGGATAACGCCCTGGCCCTGGCCATGCTCAACGTAATCATCACGGAAGGTCTGGAGGATAAGGAGTTCGTTGCTGAGTGGACCCACGGATTTGATGAATTGGCGGCACACATCGAACCCTTTACCCCCGAATGGGCCGCACCCATCACCTGGGTGGTGGCGGATAAGATACGCGCCGCCGCCCGATTGTTCGCCAAGACCAAACCTTCCATGCTGGAATGGGGCTGCGCCATTGAACATACGCCGGCCTGTTTCAAGACCGTCCGGGCGCTGCTGTGCCTGCCTTCCATCACCGGCAATATCGATCAGCCGGGAAGCTGGGCCTTCGGCATGACGCCCCTGCCGCCCTTTCCCCAGCTGTTCGACAAGATGCCCATGGAGCAGCAAGAAAAGCGGCTGGGCTTTGATGAGTTCAAGGTGCTCAGCGGTGAGTTGGCCCAGCTTCCTTCGGCCCATATCCCCAGCGTTTTCAAGGCCATCCGCACGGGCGATCCCTATCCGGTGCGCACCGGTTTGATATTCGGCAACAATGCGCTGGCGACCTATGGGGATTCCCGGACGGTCTATGAGACCTTGATGTCGCTGGATTACCTAGCCGTCGCCGATCTTTACATGACGCCGACGGCTGAACTGGCGGATCTGGTTTTGCCGGCGGCCAGTTGGGCCGAAGTGGATGCCATGCCCGCAGTCCCCTTTTATGCGCAAAACGTCATCATGGCCCAGAAAAAGACCGTACAAATTGCCGAATGCGTTCCGGATGAAGAAATGATGGTGGAAATCTGCCGGCGTCTGGGCACCGAACATGGCCGGGAAAGCCCGGCGGAAATCTATGACTACATGCTGGGCGAGCAGTTGGGCATCACCTGGGAGGAGCTGAAACAAAAAGGCTTCGTGCAGCCCGAATTCCGCTGGCGCAAATACGAAAAAAACGGCTTCAAGACGCCCACCGGCAAGATCGAGCTTTATTCAACCCAGTTGGAGAGTATGGGCCTGGACCCCTTGCCCAATTTCGAAGAGCCCCCCGAAAGCCCAGTCAGCACGCCTGACCTGGCCAGGGAATATCCCTTTGTCCTGACCACCGGTGCCCGCATTCCCATGTTCTTCCAGTCCGAATACCGCCAATTGCCCCGCCTCCGGAAAGGCCGGCCCGATCCCGAATGCGAGTTGCACCCGGAGACGGCCCAAGCGCTGGGCGTGGAGGAAGGCGAATGGGTATCCATCGAAACCAAGCGGGGCAGATGCCGCCAGAAAGTGAAAATATTCGATGGCATCGATCCCCGCGTGGTCCATGTCCAACATGGCTGGTGGTTCCCCGAGCAAGTTGACGGGCCCGATCACGGTATCTGGGAGTCCAACGCCAATGCCTTGACCAGTATGGACCCGCCCTATTGTTCCTTCATGGGCACCTATCAGCTCCGGGCGCTCCTTTGCCGGGTGGTCAAGCTGGCGGATGCGGAGGCGCCCTGGCGCCCGCCCCTGGCGGAGCGCTATGAGACCAATCTTGGCGAGGTGCAGGACTGGTGATTACTGGGTGCGCGGCTCAACCGTATTGAGGTCGATTTTCCGGTTATCCGTTTGTAGGGCGCGGGCGCCGCCTTGGCGCGGATTTTCTTTTGTGGCCCTGCGGGTTCGCCCCAGATGACCGTGACTTCGGTGCCGATTTCCGAATAAGCCATATCGATGGTGCAGAGGGAAATCATTTCGCGGAAATAATAGCTGTAGCCCCTGGAGGTGGCGCTCGCAAAAAACCCTGTCACCGATGTAATATGCTTCCTTTCAGGACATGCATTCGTCCATCCGGTCCTTATACCCGGGCTGGCCGAAGCGGGAATTGTAATAGCCCTCGGGCGGGCGGCGCATGGTCTTTGGCGTTGAGCTCATTTTGATCCGGCCTGGATCGAAACATTAATACGGCTGGCTTTCCTGATGCCCAGCCAATAGACGCAGAAAACAGCCAGGATCAAAAAGATCACCGCCACCGGATGTTTGAGCAGCTCCATGGGGTCTTCGTTGGTGATGATCAGCGACTGGGCCAGGGCCAGCTCGTACTGCCGGCCCAGAACGAAGGCGATGATGAAGGGCGCGAAGGAGAATCCGAAGATGCGCATGAAATAGCCGATGGCCGCAAATCCGATCATCAAGGCGACGCCGAACAGGCCGCCGGCGGTCATATAGACCCCGGTGATGCAGAACAAAAGAGCCACCGAAAAGACCACCGAGCCCGGCGCCAGGGCGACGATGGCCCACAGTCGCAGGCCCACCTGCCCGACGATGAGGTTGAGCCCGTTGGCCATGACCATGGCCCAAACAGCCCATAGACCAGCGGCACCTCTTCCTTAAAGAGAAGCGGGCCAGGTTCCACGCCATGGATGATCAACGCCCCAACGATGAAGGCCGCCGTCACATTACCGGGGATGCCCAGGGTTAAAAGAGGGATCAGATTGGCGCCCATGACGGCGGAATTCGCCGCCTCGGTGGCGGCGACGCCCTGGATATTGCCCTTGCCGAAGCTGGAGGGGTCTTTCGCCCGGCTTTTGGTATAGCCGTAGCTGAGAAACGCCGCCGCCGTCGCGCCGATGCCCGGCAAGGCGCCGACAACGGTGCCGATGGTCGCCGCCCTGAACAGCACCGCCCGGCAGGCCCAATATTCCACCCAGGACACCCGGCGGTCCCCGGGCGGCTGGTTCTTGGGGATGTCCACGGCGCTGCCCTTGTGCAGAGTCCCGGATACGAGCTGGCGTACGATCTCGCCCACCGCCAGGATGCCGATGCCGACGGCCGAGAGGGGCAATCCGTCATCCAGCTCGAAGGTGCCGAACTGGAAGCGGGGCGTGGCATTTTCGGGATCCAGCCCGACCGAGGCGCAGGCCAGTCCGAAGCCGGTGGCGATCAGCCCCTTGGCCATGGAATCGCCGACCAGACCGGTGATCACGGCGAAGGCCAGGGTCATCAGGCAGACGATCTCGACGGGTCCCATCTTCAAGGCGACGATGGCCAAGGGCGTGGATACCGTGATCAGGACGATATCGCTCATGGTATCGCCGGTCACCGAGGAAAAGAGCGCCATCTTCATGGCCTTGAGCGGCTTGCCCTGCTTGGACATGGGCTGGCCGTCCAAGGCTGTCGCGGCGGCTTCGGGCGAGCCCGGCGTATTGATCAGCACGGCCGGAATGGCGGCGCCGATGGTGCCGCCCTTGCCGACGCCCACCAGGAAGGCGATGGCGGTCAGTGGTTCCAGAACGAAGGTGAAGGGAACCGCGATGGTGATGGCCATGGGCGCGGAAAGTCCTGGGATGGCACCGACGAACTGGCCCAACGCCACGCCGCCCAGAACGAAAAAGAAATTGAACCAGGTGAAGGCATTGCCGAGGCCCTCGGCGATTTGAGCAAAATCATACATGGCAATAAATTCTGATCATGGCAGCGGCCGGCGTAGAACCATTTCGAAGACGAACCAGATCAGGGTGGGAAGAACGGCCAGGCCGACACCGAACCAGAGCCAGCGCCGCTCGCCGGAGAGAAGCATCAGGGCGCCAACCAGCATGGGTGCCGCGAACAAATATCCGGCCAGTTCGAGGGCCAGAGTTCCGGCCAGGCAAAAAGTGATGACAAAGACCGCCCTCAGAACCCGGTCCGGCTCGAAGATTGCCGTTCCCGTCGGCTTCGCCCATTGCACGATCCCGCTGACGATGACCAGGACGGCGGCAGCACTGGGCATGGTACCCGGGCGCAGTGCTGCCGAATCCACCGCCTCGGTCTGCCAGGGGACAATACCAAAAAGGAAGCCAGCGCCAATTACGGCGCTGACCGCCCCGAGTGCTCGGCCCAGTGACATGGACATCGGGCCCCCCAACGCGTCTGCCGGCCTGACGCGCTTGCGTCCTTATTTCGACGCCGCGATCAGGTCCTTGAGTTCGCCGAGCCCGGAGTTGAACAGTTTCGTCGCGCCGCCTGGTCCCAGATTGTTGACCTTGAGCCGGAAACGCTTCTCGACGATCTTGCGTACATCGTCCGAGTTAATCGCTTCGTCAAAGGCTTTGGCCAGGGCCGCCTTGACGTTCTTCGGCAATCCGGCGGGGGCGGCCGCGAACCAGGTGGGCGCCACCGAATAGGGAAAGCCCTGCTCTTGCAAGGTTGGCTGTTTGGTGGCGATGGGGTGGCGGTGGACACTGGTCGTCGCCAGCACCTTTAGATCGCCCGATTTTAGGTATTTCATATGGCGTCCGCCGTCGAACCCGGCATCCACATGGCCGCCCAGGACCTGCTTGATACTCTCGGCACCGCCCTTGGTGGGCACGGCGCGGATGTTGACCCCATTTGTTTTGGAAATGGCCTTCAGAATCAAATTGGCCGACAGGCCGTTGGAGGTGACCGAGGCGCCGCCATTTTTCTTGGCAAAGGCGACCAGACCGGGGATGTCGTTATTAGGCGTGTCGCCTTTGGCGATAATCACCAGATGGCCCGTCGTGACGGTGCCCAGATAATCGAAGCTGTTGAGCTTGAAGGGTGTCGCCTTGCGGGTGCCAACGGCGACGATGACGCCGGTGGAAACGGCCATACCGATGTTGAGCCCGTTGGGCTTTTGCCGCTGGAGCCCGGTCAGCATTACCACGCCGCCGCCGCCGCCCCGGTTCTTGACGACCACCGTCCAGCCTTTGGATTTTTCAATATGCTTGGCTATCAGGCGCCCCATGGTGTCGGTTGAGCCGCCGGGGCCAAAGCCGATGGTCAGGGTGATGGGGCCGGATGGTTTCCAGCCGGCTGCCTGCGTGGCGGCCGCCGCCAGGAGTGCCGCCACTGCCAACACCCAGACCAGCCATCTCCAATCCCATCTCGACCCCGCCCAGGGTTCTCAGCAGCATGGCATCGTTGAAATCGCCCAAATGTCCGATGCGAAAAACCTTGCCGGCCAAGCGGCCAAGCCCGGTGCCCAGGGAAATATCGAAATTATCCAAGACCAGTTTGCGGACTTCATCCACCAGGCACCTCGCCTCGCGGAAAGGTTGGTGCTAAACTGCGCGCAATCAGGGAGCGGCAATGAGGCCAAGAATGTTTCGCGGGTTTTCAGTCCTGAAGGGGGTTTTGCTCCTTCTTCTGGGCGGGATTTTTCTTAACGGCTGCGATGTCTATTACGAGGGCGGGACGACGGATCATTTCAACGGAAAGCGCTTCTTCAATCCGGGCCGGCCCCATGCCGGAGGGCCCACGCGGTTTCTCAAATGGCGCTTTACCCGCAAGCCCGTGCCCTGGCCCGATCGGGTCACCAACAAATTCGCCGATCAGCCGCCGGCCCGCGTCGAAGGGGACAAACTGCGCCTCAGCTTCGTCGGTCATGCCACGGTTCTGATCCAGACCCAGGGGCTGAACATCCTGACCGATCCCATTTGGGCCAAGCGCGCCGGGCCTTTATCCTTTTTGGGCAACAGGCGCGTGGCACCCCCCGGTGTCAGTTTCGACAAACTGCCCAAGATCGATCTGATCCTGATCAGCCATAATCATTACGACCATCTGAACCTGGAAAGCCTAAAGCGCATCCATGAGAGGGACGGCGCCCTGGTGGTGGCGCCCTTGGGCAATGATACGATCATTCACGGCTATGATCCGGATATCCGCGTCAAGGTGCTGGATTGGGGTGGCAGCCTGGCGGCCGGTAAAGGGGTGCGCCTGCATTTGTTACCTCAGCAGCACTGGTCGGCGCGCACCTGGTGGGACACCAATGAAGCGCTTTGGGGGGCTCATGTGATCGAGGCCCCGGCGGGTAATATCTATTTCGCCGGCGATGCGGGATATGGGGAGGGGGATAATTACCGGGCCGCCAGTGGAAAATTCGGCGCCTTCCGCCTGGCCCTTTTGCCCATCGGGGCCTATGCGCCGCGCTGGTTCATGGAATATGCCCATATGAATCCGGAAGAGGCGGTTGAGGCCTATGGGCATCTGAAGGCGGACTATGCCATGGCCATCCATTTCGCCACTTTCCGCCAGACTGATGAGCCCATGGAGGAGCCGGCCCAGCGCCTGGCTGCCGCCAGAAAAGCCAAGGGTTTGGCCGAAGAGCGCTTTCGCGTGCTTTCCATCGGGCAGAGTTGGGAGGTCCCGCATAATCATGAGGAGAAAATAAAATGAGCGGCAAGATAGAGATGCGGCTCACCGAATTGGGCATCGAGCTGCCTGAGGTGACACCGGCTGTCGGCAATTACGTCCCCTGGGTCTTAAGCGGCAATCTTGTATTCATATCCGGGCAATTGTCCTTGAAAGACGGCAAGCCCCAATTTCAGGGCAGGCTGGGGGAGAATCTAGGTACCGAAGACGGCCAGCGCGCCGCGCGCGCCTGCGGGCTTAATTTGATTGCCCAGTTGCGCCAGGCCTGCGAAGGTGATCTGGACCGGGTGGCCCGCATCATCAGGCTGGGCGGTTATGTCAATTGCACGCCCAAATTCACCGAACATCCCCAGGTGATCAATGGGGCATCCGATCTGATGGTGGAAATCTTTGGGGCTCTGGGGCGCCATGCAAGGGCCGCAATCGGCTGCGCGTCTCTGCCGCTGGGCGAGGCGGTGGAAGTGGAAGGCGTTATTGAATTAAAGTGATCCAAATAATTTAAAGCCAGGAGGATAAAATATGTATCGGCGCATCGACCATATGGCCCTTCATGTGAGTGATTTGGAGCGGTCCAAAGCGTTCTACGAAACCCATTTCGGCTTCGAGACCTATTTCGAACATGACACACCCATGGGGTTCGACATTTCCTATCTGCGTCTGGAAGACACGGTTCTGGAACTGGTCGGACGGCCCGATTCCGCCGTGGACGGCTTTCATTTCTGCATGGAGACCGACGATTTCGACGGTGCTTTCGACAAGCTGGAAGCGGCCGGCATTGAGGTCCTCCAGGCACCCCACCCGACCCAGGCCCGCATCGAGCGCGAAAAAGGCTGGCGCCGGGCCGTCGTCGCCGGGCCGGATGGCGAAATGGTCGAAATCAGAGGGTAGAGCAAATCCCGAGCAGATGGATAATCTGCGGCGACGTATTTGCTTAAAACAAAAAACTAGAGCATAGCCAGTGAAGGCATGTGAGCTGGATATGCTTTAGGGACCGGCGCTACTCTTGCCCATCCGGCCCCGGCCCCTTATCTCTAAGTCATGCCCGATGGAAACGAACCTTTAGCCGTCTCGGTTCTGAACCGCATCTCCGAGGTTGAGGCCGGGGACTGGGATTTTTGTGCCGGCGGGCGGGATCCCTTTGTCAGCCATGCGTTTCTTTTGGCCCTGGAACAATCCGGATCGGTCACGGCGGAAACCGGCTGGCAGCCCCAGCATCTGCTTATCATCGGTGAAGATGAAAAAGCCCAGGGTGCCGTACCGCTTTATCTGAAAAGCCATTCTTACGGGGAATATGTCTTCGATTGGGGCTGGGCCGATGCCTATGAACGGGCCGGGGGCAAATATTATCCCAAACTGCAAGCGGCTGTTCCCTTCACGCCGGCCACCGGGCCCCGGCTGCTTTTGGCTCCCGGCGCGCCAGAGGAATTCGCCGAAGGGCTGATCGGCGGCATGGTGCAGGTGGCACGCCATCACCAGGTATCCTCGCTGCATGTCACCTTTCCGACCGAGGATCAGTGGCGGCGTCTCGGCAATGCCGGCTTTCTCCTGCGCACCTCCAAGCAGTTCCACTGGGAGAACCGGGGCTACCAGACCTTCGATGATTTCCTCGCCGAATTAAGCTCGCGCAAGCGCAAGGCCATCCGCAAGGAACGCCGCGAGGTGGTCCGCCAGGGCCTGAAGCTGAGCGCATTGACCGGAGACGACATCAAGCCCGACCATTGGGATGCCTTTTACGCCTTCTACGTGGACACCACCGGACGCAAATGGGGACGGGACTACCTCAACCGCGATTTTTTCGCCCGCCTGGGTGAAAGCCTGGCCGATCGGGTTGTCCTGGTCATCGTCGAAGACGATGGAGAGACGGTTGCCGGCGCGCTCAATCTGAGGGGCGAGGACACCTTGTTCGGGCGCAACTGGGGCTGCACCCGCGAATACAAATTCCTTCATTTCGAGGCCTGCTATTACCAGGCGATCGATTTCGCTATCATCAATGGCCTGCAATCGGTCGAGGCCGGCGCCCAGGGGCCGCACAAGATCCAGCGGGGCTATCTGCCACGCGAGGTCTATTCGGCGCATTGGATCGAGGATGAGAATTTTCGCGAAGCGGTCGAGCGCTTCCTCGATCAGGAGCGGGCCGACACCGACGCGGAAATCTCGGCACTGATGGAATATTCTCCTTACCGGCGCGAAAACGCGGCGAGGGACGAGGCCGGGTCGGTGGAATAATCAGGCCGGTTGGCGGATCGGCTTGGCTGGCGATCCTTTTCGTCGCGGCCGGCTGAATTCCAGCGAGTATGAAGAGCGGCGCGGCGCCAAATATTTCCGCGTGCGGGAAAACCGCCTGTCCAACGGCGAAATCAGTAAATCCCTCGAGGAAAAGGAAATCCATCATCGGGTCAAAAATAATTTCCAGGTGATCGCCAGCATGCTCAGTCCGCAGGCCAACCTGATCGAAAGCCGCCAGCGCATTTTCGCCATGTCCCAGGTTCACGAACATCGCTACCGCGCCGGCGATCTTGCCCATATCAAGGCCCGGGACTTCCTCGATGCCGTCCTCGACGGCACGCGCCAGGGCGAGACCCGGGACCAGGGCTCGATCTCTTATCATCTCGCCGTCGATGAAATCGATCTTGACAGCAGCCAGGCGGTGGCGGTCGGCTCGATGGTCAGCGAATTGATCTCCAACTGCCTGAAACACGCCTTCCCCGCCGGGCGCGGTGCCCTAATCGACCAGTTCGGTTTTCTTGCGGTCGTCGTCATCCCCATCCGGTTCATCCGGCGGCGGGGTTTGGTCTTTGGTCCCGGGGGCCTCGGAGGCCTCGGAGCTCCCCTCATCTTCGTCCTTGGCCGGCTTGGCCGGCTTGGCCGAGGGCGGTGGATCGGGATAGTCGAAGGCGATCTTACTATTTTCTACCTTAACGCGCACCAGGCCACCCTTGATCAGCTTGCCGAACAGCAATTCGTCGGCCAGCGGCTTCTTGATATGTTCCTGGATCACCCGGGCCAGGGGCCTGGCGCCATAGCGCTTGTCGTAGCCCTTGCGGCCAAGCCATTCGCGGGCCGGCTGGGTGAGCTCAATGCTCACCGCCCGATCGCCCAGCTGGGCTTCCAGCTCCATGATGAATTTCTCGACCACCCGGGCGATGACCTCGGGCGGCAGCGAGGCGAAGGTGATGTTGGCGTCCAGCCGGTTGCGGAATTCCGGCGAGAACATCTTCTCGATGGCTTCGGTGTCGTCGCCCTCGCGTATATCCCGCTCGAAGCCGATCGCCGGGCGGGCCAGCTCGGAGGCGCCGGCATTGG
>CAZBQG010000097.1:1567-15021 GCA_964493945.1 uncultured Rhodospirillaceae bacterium | reverse complement strand
GCGGCCAGAAACGCAACATGACCCTGCTTTTTTGCGATGTGCGCGGCTTCACCTCGATTTCCGAGCTGTTCGACGCGGAGGGCCTGACCGTGCTGATCAACAAATTGCTCACGCCGCTGACCAACGTCATCCTGGATCGCGAGGGAACGGTCGACAAATATATGGGCGATTGCATCATGGCCTTTTGGAACGCGCCCCTGGACACGAAAGATCATGCCCGCCAGGGCTGCATGTCTGCCCTTGAGATGATGGGCGAGATGGCCCCGCTGAATGACCGCCTGGAGATCGAGGCCAAGGAGGAGGGGCGCAAGCATCTCCCCCTCAGGGTCGGGCTTGGGCTCAATTCCGGCGGGGCGGTGGTCGGCAATATGGGCACCGAGCAGCGCATGGATTATTCGGTCCTGGGCGACACAGTAAACACCGCGGCGCGCCTCGAGGGGCAATCGAAAACCTACGGCGTCGATATCGTCTTGGGGCCCAATACCCGCAACTCCGTACCCGAACTGGCGACCATCGAGCTGGATATTATCCAGGTCAAGGGCAAGACCGTGGGCCTGCAAATCTACGCCCTGATGGGCGATGAGACCCTGGCCCAGAATGCCGCCTTTCAGGACTTCAACAAGCTTAATGACAAGTTTCTGATGACCTACCGGGACCAAAAATGGTCCGAGGCCCGCACCTTGATGGCCGAGTGCCGGGAAATGGGCAAGCCTTGGCATATGGATGGCTTATACGATCTCTACGATAGCCGCATAGCCGCCTATGAAGAGGAGCCGCCGGAAGCCGATTGGGACGGCGTGTTCATCGCCAAGACCAAATAGCTGGAGCTTCCTCACCCATAATTGACCAAATGTGAGTTGCCTGGATGGGTCCGGGAGTGACAAACTGGCCCTATGTTTAGTATCAAGAATGCCGCGCTGACCGCGCTGGTGCTGGTTTGGGGCCTCACCCTACCGGCAGGCGTCGAGGAGCGCCCGGAAGGGACCTGGGTTTCCGAATTTCCCAACACCGATTTCTCCAAGACCAATATAAAATTCGGCGAAATCGTCACCGACGGCCCAAAGCGCGATCAGATTCCGCCCATCCACAAGCCGAAATTCATCGCCGCGGCAGAGGACAAGGATCTGGGCCCTAACGAGCCGGTGCTCAGCCTGTCGATCAAGGGCGACGCACGGGCCTATCCCCTGCGCATTCTGTTATGGCACGAAATCGTCAACGATCTGGTGGGCGGCGTGCCTGTCCTGGTTTCCTATTGCCCGCTTTGCAATTCGGACGTGGTCTTTGACCGGCGCATCGGGGGCCAGACCCTCAGGTTTGGCAATACGGGACGCATCCGGCATTTCGACATGGTTATGTATGACTTGGAAACGGAAAGCTGGTGGCAGCAATTCCTGGGCTCGGCCATCATCAGCAAACTCACCGAGCGTGAAATGAAGCTGGTGCCGGCCCGCCTGGAAAGCTTCGCCCGATTCAAGGCCCGCGCCTCCAAGGGCAGGCTTTTGATCCCCGACGATGCCAACGCAAGGCCCTATGGCGCAACGCCCTATGTGGGTATGGGGCGCTCCCAGCCGGCTGTTTTCAGGCGCTATCCCCTGCCATCGGGACTGGGCGTGACGGACCGGGTGGTGGTGGGCGATCATGCCTGGCCGCTCAAGCTTTTGCGCGCCAAAGGTACATTGACGCGGGGTGATCTGACGCTCAGCTGGGTACCCGGGCAGAATTCCATCCATGATACCCAACGCATCGCCAATGGCCGGGATGTGGGTAATGTTTTGGCCCGGAGAAGGACGGACAGGGGATCGGAAGAAGTCCCCTATGACGTGACTTTCGCCTTTGTCTTCAGCGCTTTCCGGCCAAAAGGCCAATTCCACACGAAATAAATTTAGCGCCAGCCCGAAAGCGTTCCTATATAAAAACGCATCAAATTTTTCCCTGGAAATTTTCATCCATTTAAGGGCGGAAGGAACACTTCGTGAGCAAGCCATTGAAGATTCATGTTATCGGCGGTGGCCCGGGTGGGCTGTATTTTTCGATCCTCATGAAAAAAGCCAATCCGGATCACCAGATCACCATCCACGAACGCAACCGCGAGGATGATACTTTCGGCTTCGGCGTCGTCTTTTCCGACGAAACCCTGGGCAATTTCATGAGCCAGGACGATGACACCTACAACGAGATCACCAATGCCTTCGCCTATTGGGACGAGATCGAGGTGCGCTACCGCGATGAAAGCATCCGGTCGGCGGGGCATGGTTTTTGTGGCATGGCCCGGGCCAAATTGCTGCAGATATTTCAAAACCGCTGCCTGGCACTGGGGGTGGAGATAAAATTCGAGGAAGAAATTACGGATATTGAACCATATCGCGATGCCGATCTGGTTCTGGCGGCCGATGGCGTCAACAGTTTTGTCCGCGAGACCTATAAGGAACATTTTCAGCCGCGCATCGATTACCGCAAAACCAAATTCGTCTGGCTGGGAACCACCCAGACCTTCGATGCTTTCACTTTTATTTTCAAACCCAACAAACATGGCTGGTTCTATAACCACGCCTACCAATATGGGGAAAATGCCTCCACCTGGATTCTGGAGACCCACGAAGACACCTGGCGCAGGGCCGGGCTGGATCAGGCCACCGAAGCCGATACCATCGCCTATTTCGAGGATCTTTTCGCCGACGAACTGGGCGGCCATCCGATCCTGGCCAACCGTTCGGAGTGGCGCAATTTTCCCATGATCTATAACAAAAATTGGCATCACGAAAACGTCGTACTGATCGGTGATGCGGCCCATTCGGCTCAGTTTTCCATCGGTTCCGGCACCAAGATCGCCATGGAAGACGCCATCGCCATGGCTGCCGCCTTCGAGGCCGGCGACGACGTGCAAAGCGCCATTGCCCTCTATGAAAATGGGCGCATGGACGAGGTGGCGGCCCTTCAGCACACAGCCATGGTCAGCCTGCAATGGTATGAAAATGCCAGACGCTATAACGAAATGGCACCCTCCCAATATGTCTTCAACTACATCACCCGGTCGAAAAGTATCACTTATGAAAATCTGGGCCTGCGCGACCCGTCCTATATGGAGGATGTGAACCGCTGGTTCGCCGAACAGGTGAGCGCCGAGCAGGCGGTGGAAATTCCGGCGGAGGATCAGGCGCCGCCGCCGCCCATGTTCACCCCCTTCCGTTTACGCTCCATGACCCTGCAAAACAGGGTGGTTATCTCGCCCATGTGTCAGTATTCGGCCGAGGAGGGTATGCCCGGTGATTGGCACATGGTGCATCTGGGAGGCCTGGCGGTCGGAGGTGCGGGGCTGATCATCACGGAAATGGCCGATATCTCAGCCGACGGGCGCATCACGCAAGGCTGTGCCGGAATGTATGATGAAACCCATGTTCAGGCTTGGCGCCACATCGTCGATTTCGTTCATTCCAATTCTCACGCCAAGATCTGCGTCCAATTGGCCCATGCCGGGCGCAAGGGTTCGACCAAGCGGCCCTGGGAGGGGGAGCCCGATGAGCCGCTGGAGGAAGGCGCCTGGCAAACCATCGCCGCTTCTCCCATTCCCTTCCACCAGGGCGGGCCGCAACCGCGCGAAATGGACTGCGGCGATATGGACCGGGTGCTGGCTGATTTTGTGCGGGCCGCCGGCTGGGCTGATGAGGCCGGGTTCGACATGATCGAGCTGCATATGGCCCATGGCTATCTTTTGTCTTCTTTCATTTCACCGCTCAGCAACCAACGAACCGACGAGTATGGTGGTGATCTTCAGGCGCGCATGAAATTCCCCTTGGAAGTCCTGGATGCGGTTCGCGCCGCCTGGCCCGATGAAAAACCCATTTCGGTGCGCATCTCGGCCACCGACTGGGTCGAAGATGGGGGCCTGACCGGCGATGATGCCGTGCAGGTGGCCCGCCTTCTGGCCGATCATAACGTGGACATAGTGGATGTCTCGGCGGGCCAGACTTCGGAGGATGCGGAGCCGGTCTATGGGCGCATGTTCCAGACCCCGTTTTCCGATCAGATCCGCCAGGAAGCCGGCGTTCCCACAATAACGGTGGGCAACATCACGACGGCCGATCAGGTAAACACCATCATCGCTTCGGGGCGGGCCGATTTATGTGCCCTGGCCCGGCCCCATCTCAGCGATCCCCATTTCACGCTCCGCGCCGCCGCCCATTACGGCTATGAGCAGCAATATTGGCCGGCGCAATATCTGGCCGGCAAGGCGCAAAGCGAAGCGCTGGGCGGCCAACAAAGGGAAAAGTCTACGGAACTGCTGCTGGGCGCCCGCCCGCCATCGCACCAATCGGCCGAATAGGTTTGTTCTTTTATAGAATAATCAGCCGGCGACGCTGAGCACCACCTTGCCCCTTGCGTGCCTGGATTCCACAAGTTCATGGGCCCGGGCCACCTCGGCCAGGGGAAGAACGGAATCGATCTCAACTTTAATGGTGCCGTCATCAATGAGGCCGGCAATCTGGGTAAGCTGTTCGGCATGGGGCCTGACGCCGACGAAGCTGCCCCGCTTGCCACCCTGGGCTTCCACTTCCCCTTCGGGCATGGGGCCGGTGATGGTCATCAGCACTCCGTCCGATTTCAAGGTGCGCCAGCTTTTCTCTCTAAGTTCAGCCGGAATGGTGTGGAACACGGCGTCCATATCCTTGACCACCTCGTCGAATTCGCAAGCCGTGTAATCGACGAACATATCGACGCCCAATTCCCTGGCGAAGCCTTCGTTGCGGGCCGATGCCGTGCCGATCACATTGGCGCCCTTCCATTTGGCGAACTGCACCGCGAAATGCCCGACGCCGCCGGCGACGGCATGAATGAGGATGGTCTGCCCGGCCTGTAGATCGCCGGCCTCGAACAAGGCCTGCCAGGCGGTCAGCGCGGCCAGGGGAACACCGGAGGCGGTCAAATGATCAACCGAAGCCGGCTTGGCCGCGACCTCCGCTGCCGGTGCGGCGATATATTCAGCATAGGCACCGGCCGGATTGGGGAAGTGGGTGAAGGTATAGACCTCATCGCCCGGATTGAAGGCGCCTGAATTGGATTGCTCGACAACGCCCGAAACGTCCCAGCCCAGAATGACCGGAAAGGGCACATCCTGCCAGCGCCGGTTAACCCCCAGACCCGAACGGGTCATGTAATCGATGGGATTGATGCCCGACCCATGTACCCGGATCAGAACCTCGTCCGGACCCGGGGTTGGGCGCGGAACGGCCTCCAGGCGAAGCACATCCCTATCGCCAAATTCATGGATCGTCACCGCTTGCATGGTCTCGGGCATGGTCAGGCTCTCCCAAATTATTTCCATTTGCGTTTTGCAATTTTCATCCCCTAACCCATCTGGGGCCTGGGTTAAAGTCAAAAAACAGGGCGGTAAATTTGGAAAAACCCACTTTTCCGCGGGTTTTATCAAAAGATAGCGTATTGTAGGAAGGTTATATACAATATATAGTTAGTACCGCTAGAACTGGTGATCAATGCGTAACGGGGAAAAGGTGCATGGGGCTTAGGCCGCGAGGCTCGGGGTTAGCCATGTTGGGGCGTTTGAGCCTTATGGGGTTCTCGGTTGCCTTTCTTGGTGGCTGTGAGGCACTGACCAACAGCAATCTTCTCGATCTGTTCCGTGGACCGCCCAAGGTGGTGGACAGTACCCCCCAATCCGAACTGGGTCTGGGTAAATTGGCCAAGGGGCAGCTTCTCGGTGCACAGGCGCGTTTTGATGAAGCTTTGCGCCTGGATCCCCGCGATGTGCATGCCCTGCTGGGCAAGGGATTGGTTTTCCAACAAACCGGCCAGTTGACGGCAGCCAGAAATGCCTATGAAGCGGTTTTGGCCTTGCGTCCGGATGACGGCAAGAAAATGCTGGTGATGAGCAACCTGAAGCCCCGCCTGGTGCGTGATATCGCCAGCGTCAATCTGTCGCTTCTGCAAAGCCGGGGCGTGCGCGATAGTTTCGGTGGCAAGCCTGCACTCCGCCAATCGCCCGCCGGCCAGCCGCCTCAATCCACCTTCAAGCCCATTCCCAACAGCAAGGCACCGGCCCGGCCACCCAGCGCCGGGCGGATCCGGCTGACGGCGAGCGACGGCAATGCGGTCAGCCGTTTCAAGATATTGCGTGGCCTGCGCGACCAGGGGCTGATTACCCCCGATGAATTCAATATCAGGCGCCAGGTCAATCTGGGCGCCTTGTTGCAATTTACCAAACCGCCGCCGGCATCGGGCCTGGGCCGGCGGGTGCCCAATGCCTCACAAATCTCGAACCGGCTCAGGGCCATCGGCCGGGCCTTGGAATTGCGCGCCATTTCGCCCCGCCAACACAGCGCCGAGCGCACCATGATCATCAACGGGCTGATGCCCGCCACGCCGGTTGCCCGGGCCAAACCGGCCGCCCCGCCCACCGGGCTTTTGGAAGCCGCCGATTCCGTCAGGCGGCTGGAAGGCCTGCGCAAAACCGGGCTGATTTCCCCCCAGGAATATGAAGGGGAGAAGACGACCATCGAAAAATTCCTGCAGCCCGGTCCGGTCGCACCCAAAACGCCGGCTAAAACCCCCAAGGGAGGGGGAAAAGCCGACGCCGGACCAAGCCCGGGGGTTCATATCGCATCTTTCCGCTCGGCCCTGGCGGCCAACCGGGGCTGGGCCCAACTGCGCCGGGCCCACCGCGCCCTGTTGGGCAAGCTGAAGCCGGAAGTCAGCCGGGTCAAACTGGGACGGGGCAAGGGAACCTTCTTCCGCCTTCTGGTTGGTCCTCTGAAAAATCAGGCCGCCGCAACCCGGCTCTGTGGCCAACTCAAACGCCGCCGCCAATATTGCGTGCCCGCCACCTTCGGCGCAGGCTAATACCAAGGATCGATGATAATGACTCATAGGGATCGCCTAGGCGGCCCGTCGGCTAAGAGGGAAGCTGCTGGCGATGCGGCGCATCGGCGAAGCTTTCCGACGCTGCCCGACGGGCCGCATAGGCGGCCGGAACGGTGGCTTCCCAAGGCTTTCGGACTGCGTCGCGCACGCTTTGCGATACACCGCATCGCCGCAGCGCACGCTTCTAGCCGAAAGCCTTGGGAAGCCGTCCCTATGGGTCATTATCACCGATCCTTGGTATAACCTCCCCCGGCGGCGCCATGACCAACCCGGGGGCCCACCTCCAACTCAAGGCACTCCCAGGGCTGCCCATGGTCCAGCCGGGGGATGATCTGGCCGCTCTGGTACTGGAGGGCTGCGAAGCCATGGGGGAAAAGCCTGCCTCTGGCGATGTACTCATTCTGGCCCAGAAAATAGTCTCCAAAAGCGAGGGAAGAATGGCCGCCCTGGCGGACGTAACCCCTTCGCCCGAGGCATTGAGCCTGGCCAAAGAGGTGCAAAAGGATCCCCGGCTGGTGGAGCTTATTTTGAGCGAATCGGTGAAAGTGATCCGTCACCGCCCGGGCGTCCTGGTGGTCGAACACCGCCTCGGTCTGATCATGGCCAATGCGGGGATAGACAAATCCAATGTAGGACCCGCCGAAGAGGGCGAACAGGTTCTGCTGTTGCCCGTTGATCCCGATGCCAGTGCACGGAAACTCCGTTCGGAATTGGCCAGGCGCTGCGGATGCAATCTGGCGGTGATCATTTCGGACAGCGTCGGGCGCGCCTGGCGAACAGGAACCGTGGGCCTGGCCCTGGGTGCCGCGGGGCTTGCCGCCCGGCTTGATCTTCGGGGCCGGTTGGATCTGTTTGGCCGCCCCCTGGCGGTCTCCGGGATCGGCCTGGCCGACGAGATCGCCGCCGCCGCCTCCCTGCTGCAGGGACAGGCGGACGAAGGGCGGCCCGTTGTTCTGGCCCGGGGGCTTAATCTTACAGGTGAGGAAATCCCGGCGGCTGGCTTGATCCGGGATGAGGCAAATGACCTCTTCCGCTGAAGCAAGCACCGTCAAATGCCTGGCCCTTTCGGGGGGCGTAGGGGGTGCCAAGTTGGCTTTGGGTCTGGCCGGTATAACGGAAAACCTCATGGTGGTGGCCAATCCGGGCGATGATTTCGAGCATCTTGGGCTAACCATTTGTCCTGATCTGGACACGGTCACCTACAGCCTGGCCGGCCTGGCCAATACGGAAACCGGATGGGGCCGGGCCGATGAGACATGGTCTTTCATGGCTGTCCTGGAGGCACTGGGCGGCGAAAGCTGGTTTGGGCTGGGGGATAAGGATCTGGCGCTCCATGTGGAACGTACGCGCCGCCTGGGCGAAGGCGAGCCCCTCAGCGCCATCACCCGGGATCTTTGCACTCGGCTGGGCATCAGTGCCAAAATCGAGCCCGCCTGCGATGCCCCGGTGCGGACGATTGTGGAGACCAGGGACGGCCCCCTTCCGTTCCAGCGTTATTTCGTCCGCGATAAGTGCGAGCCAAAAGTGACCGGCTTTCGCTTCGAGGGCGCGGATCAGGCAATCCCGAACGCGGCCGTGCTGGCCGCCCTGGCAGGCAGTGGCCTGGAAGCAATCGTCATCTGCCCCTCCAACCCCTTCATCAGCATCGATCCCATTCTTGCCGTACTGGGTGAGGCGCTGCGGGCAGCATCCGCACCCATCATCGCCGTCTCTCCCATCATCGGCGGGCAGGCGGTGAAGGGGCCGGCGGCGAAGATGATGGCGGAGCTGGGTCTGGAGGTAAGTGCCACCTCCGTCGCCCGCAACTATGAAGGCCTGATCGACGGTTTTGTTCTCGACCAAACCGATGAGGTGCTGGCCTCTGAAATCGAAGCCTTGGGGCTGGCGGTACTCCCCGCCCAAACCATGATGAACAACCTGCTGGACAAGGAGAAGCTGGCGCGCGAAATTATGGAATTCGCTCAGGGCCTGACCTAGGCCGCCAACCTTTGAGGGGAGAGCATGTTCGCCGTCGTTCCGGTCAAGAATCTTGATCAGGCAAAAACAAGGCTGGCCGGCTGCCTGAGCCCGGTCCGGCGCCGTGGCCTTTATCTTGCCATGCTGGAAGATGTTTTGCGGGCCCTGGCCGCGACGCCTAAATTGTCCGGCGTGGTGGTCGTGACCCGGGACGCGGCGGCAGCGGAACTGGCGACGGGCCTGGGGGCCCGAATCCTGACCGAGGAGCAAAATCAAGGCCAATCCCGGGCAGTGGAATTGGCGGCCAGGACTTTGGCAAACGAAGGGGCCCAGGGCATTCTGGCCATTCCGGGCGATGTGCCCCTGGTTACGCCCGAAGAGCTTTCCCAGGTGCTGGCCGCCCATGGGGATGCACCTTCCATGACCATCGTGCCCGCCGCAGATGAGCGGGGCTCCAATTGCCTAGTCTGTTCGCCGCCGGATTTGATCTCCTTTCATTTCGGCAATGACAGTTTTCAGCCTCATCTGGCCGGGGCCCGGGAACGGGGGGTGGAGCCCCGCATCCTGCGCCTGCCGGGTTTGGGGCTGGATATCGACGGGCCCGGTGATCTGGCCCGGTTCCATGAATTGGGCGCGGGCGGCAAGGCGGTGGCCTATCTGGATGGACGCCTGAGCCGGGCCGGGGCCAGGGACCTTGCCCGCATGGATGATGAACGGCCCCTGATGGAAGAAGCGGCGGCGCTCCGCGACCAGGGGCACGGGGCGATCATCGGATATTCACGCAAGGTTTTTATTCCTCTGACCCGGCTTTGCCGCAATGCCTGCGCCTATTGCACATTCGCAGATCAGTCATGCGTGGAGGGGCGGGCTTATCTTTCCCTGGATGAAGTGCTGGATATAGCCCGCCAAGGCCGGGCGGCGGGCTGCACCGAAGCCCTCTTTACCCTGGGTGATAAACCCGAACTGCGCCACCCCGAGGCCGCCCGGGAGCTTGACCGGATGGGCCATGAAACCACGCTTTCATATTTGCGCCAGACGGCAGAGCGGGTTCTCGAAGAAACCGGCCTTCTGCCTCACATAAACGCCGGCGTCATGGGCGAGGATGATCTGGCCTCTTTGCGCCGGGTTTCGGTTTCCCAGGGGCTGATGCTGGAAAGTGCGGCGGATCGCCTCTGCGGCCCCGGACAGCCACATAACGGCTGCCCCGACAAACGGCCCGAAGCACGCCTGGAAACCATCGAGCGGGCCGGGCGGCTGTCCATCCCCTTTACGTCGGGCATTCTGATTGGCATCGGCGAGACAAGGGCCGAACGGATTGATTCCCTTTTAGCGCTCCGCGATCTCCATGACCGTTACGGCCATCTGCAGGAAATCATCATCCAGAATTTCCGGGCAAAGCCCACCATCCCTATGGCAAGGCATCCCGAACCCGGCATCCGGGACCTGCAATGGACCATCGCCACCACCCGCATGATTTTTGGCCCGGACATGACCATCCAGGCGCCGCCCAACCTGTCAACCGGAGAGCTGGGCGGGATAATGGCTGCCGGGATCAACGATTGGGGCGGGGTTTCGCCCCTCACGCCCGATCATGTGAACCCAGAAGCGCCCTGGCCGGAAATAGACGAATTGGCGCGGGAGACGGCCCGCCATGGCCTGGAGCTGGTTGAGCGCCTGGCCCTCCATCCGCCCTTTGCCACCGACGGCGCCAAATGGCTGGATGGGGAATTGGCGCCTTCGGTCTGGCGGGCCATGGACGGTCACGGATTTGCCAGGGGCCATGATTGGTGCCCGGGCCTCACCGTCGCGCCGCCCCCGTTGCCCCAAGTGACCATGAATAGTGGGTTGGAAAAAATTCTCGCCCGCGCCGTTGGAGAGAAGGGGTTGGACCAAGGCGACATCTTGCGCTTGTTTCAGGCGCGG
Source organism: uncultured Rhodospirillaceae bacterium (assembly GCA_964493945.1). Lineage (GTDB taxonomy): Bacteria > Pseudomonadota > Alphaproteobacteria > Rhodospirillales > UBA2165 > CAZBQG01. Next base: position 4,269 of record CAZBQG010000097.1, on the reverse strand, counting down.
GGCCCGGAACTGGCTGATATCTGTGCCGCAGCCGATGAGCTGCGCCAAAAAGTGAATGGAGAGACCATCACCTATGTGGTCAACCGGAATATCAATTACACCAATATCTGCACCTACAAATGCGGGTTTTGCGCCTTCTCCAAGGGCAAGACCCAGGAAGCATTGAGAGGCGCGCCTTATGATTTGATCGCCCATGAGATCGCGCATCGGGTGCGGCAAGCCTGGGAGCGGGGCGCCTCCGAAGTCTGCCTGCAGGGCGGCATCCACCCCGATTACACGGGCGAGAAATATTTAGAGCTTTGCCGCACCGTGCGTCAGGCCGCACCCCAAATGCACATCCATGCCTTTTCGCCCCTGGAAATATGGCACGGTGCCCACAGTCTGGACCTGCCGCTGAAGGAATTCCTGGCCCGCCTGCGTGACGCCGGGCTGGGATCCCTGCCGGGGACGGCTGCTGAAATCCTGGATGACGAAGTGCGCGCCAGATTGTGCCCGGACAAGATTAATACGGATCAATGGTTTCAGGTGATCGGTGCCGCCCACGCCATCGGCCTGCCTAGCACCGCCACCATCATGTTCGGCCATCTGGAAAAGCCCATCCACTGGGCCCGCCATCTTATCCGTCTCCGGCACCAGCAAGAGATCAGCAAGGGGTTCACGGAAATGGTGATGCTTCCCTTCACGCCCATGGAATCACCGGTTTATCTTAAAGGTAAAGCGCGCCGGGGGCCCACATTCAGGGAAGCGGTTCTCATGCATGCCGTGGCCCGCCTGGCGCTCCATCCTTTGATTACCAACATTCAGGCCTCCTGGGTGAAAATGGGCCCGGCGGGTGCCGCCGCCTGCCTGGAAGCGGGGGCCAATGATCTGGGCGGCACTTTGATGGATGAATCCATCAGCCGCGCGGCGGGCAGCGCCCACGGCCAGGAACTGAGCATCCCTGAAATGGAGGCGATCATCCGTGATTGCGGGCGCCTGCCGGCCCAGCGCGGCACTTTATATCAGATGCAGGGCAGAGAGGCGTTGAGCGCATGAGTCCGGATAAGGAATGCATCGCCCTCATCGGCGGCACCGGGGATATGGGCACTGGGTTAGCTAGACGCTGGGCCGGGGCCGGCCATGGCATCATATTGGGATCACGCGATGCCGCACGCGCCCAAGCCACAGCAGCCGAACTTTGTGCATTTGCCGGCGAAGATTGCGCCCGGGGTATGGACAACGAAGCCGCCGCCCGGGCCTGCGGGATCGCCGTTCTGACCGTGCCCTATGCCCATCACGATGGGACGCTTAAGGGATTGGCCGGGGCATTGGCCGGCAAAATCATGGTGGACACCACCGCCCCCCTGATTCCGCCAAAACTGGGCAAGGTGCAATTGCCCGAAGGGGGATCGGCAGCACTCATCGCCCAGGAGATTCTTGGCCCCGATGTGACCGTCGTGTCCGCATTTCAAAATGTCAGCGCCGCTCATCTGATAAGCGGCGAGGAGCTTACCCATCATGTGTTGGTCTGCGGCAATAAGCGGGCCGCCAGGGACAAGGTGACTGAGCTGGCCGCCGCCGCCGGGCTCACGGCCTGGCATGGGGGTCCGCTGGCCAATTCGGCGGCTGCCGAGGCGCTGACCTCGGTTCTTATTTCCATCAACCGCCATCATGGCATCGATGGCGCCGGAATCATGATTACCGGTGAGCCCAAAGCAGACTAGCCCCACCCCATCAACCTCCTTCGCCTATATTCTGGGCAGCGATGGCAAGGGGGGCTACCGGACCTATGTGGGCTGGGCGACGGATTTGGAAAAACGCCTGGAGCGCCATAATTCGGGCGCCGGGGCACGTTCCACCCGGGGGCGCCAATGGCGTTTGCTCTATGCCGAGGGGTTTGCCACGCGGGGTCAGGCCATGAGCCGGGAATGGCATCTCAAGCGTGACCGTAAATTCCGCCAGGCCCTGGCCAGCGCCTGGCGCGGAAACCTCAGTTGACCACAAAGACCATCTTATCCCTCTCGCCCGCCAGATAGTGGCGCAGATTGGGCTCCAGCACGGTCAGGCGCCGGGCCTCCACCTCCTCGCTGAACCCGCCGATGAAGGGCGTGATGGTCACATTTTCCATATCCCAGAGCGGGCTGTCGGCGGGCAGGGGTGCGGTCTCGAACACATCCAGACCGGCGCCGGCAATCTCGCCTGCCTTGAGTGCTTCGATCAGGGCCGCCTCGTCGACTACCGGGCCCCTGGCGATATTGATCAAATAGGCGCTGGGGCGCATGGCTTTTAGAATCTTGGCGTCGATCAGTTTTTTGGTCTCATCGCTGAGCGGCACCAGGACGATCAGGAAATCCACCTGGCCCGCCACTTCCGGTAATTTGTCCCGGTGGATCATGCGGTCGAACCCTTCCACGTCCCGCACCGTCCGGCTCAGGCCCCAGGTGGTCATACCGAAGGCCTGACAAAGCCTAGCCACCGGTTGGGCCAGGGCGCCGACGCCCAGAATGCCCACCGTCTTTCCGTCCAACACGTTGGGCTTGAAGCGGTCCCAGACATGTTTGTCCTGATTGCGTATAAGGCGCCTGGTTTGGCGCAACATCCCCAGCATGTGATAGGCCGCCACTTCGGACATTTCAGGCCCCTGCACGCCCCGGCAGGCGCTAAGCATGATATCGGGTCTGTCGGTAATCAACGGGATCATATGGTCCATCCCAGAAATCATG
>CAZBQG010000097.1:0-1557 GCA_964493945.1 uncultured Rhodospirillaceae bacterium | reverse complement strand
CTGGATCCATTTCAGATTTCCGGCCCGGTCGACCATTTCCTTAGAGAGGGCCGGACCGATGGTGAAGAGAATTTCCGCTTGATCCAGGAACTTCTCAGCCGCCGCAGCATCCGGGGCAAGAAGGAATTCGACTTCAGGAAATTTGGGCGCCAGATTATCGCGGTAAAGTTCGGCCCGGTTATCGAGGATTAGAAGCTTGGCTGTCATTGTATGGTCTCCCAGGATGGCTTGGTCATAACATATCGTCCGGGCCTTTAGCCAGTCGAAACTGTTTCACAAGGGACTGGAATTGGTTAGAGTCGAAAAAAACAGGGCTCCAGACAGGGGGGTAACAATGAATATCCAAAGTCCGGTCCAGAATTCCATGAAGCCCGGCAAGTGGATCAAGACATCGTGCAAGATGTGCCTGTTCACCTGCAATATGCGCATCCTAGTCTCCGATGACGGCGTGTTCCTCAAGGTGGAGGGTGAACCTTCCAGCGTGGCCAATGGTGAGCATCTTTGCCCCAAGGCCAATGCGGCGATCCTGCGCCATTATGATCCCAACCGGTTCAAGACGCCGCTGCGCCGGACCAACCCGGAAAAGGGGCCGGGCGTGGATCCCAAATGGGAACCCATAAGCTGGGACGAAGCCCTGGACATCGTGGCCGGGGAGCTGAAAAAAACCCGCGAAGATGATCCCCGTAAATTGTTGCCGGCCATCGGTTACTTCCATAAGGAATTTCTGGGCGCCTGGCCGTCAGTCTTCGGCAGCCACAATATTATTTCGTCGCTATCCAGCTATTGCGGTGGTGGCTACCATTCCATGAACGGCTTGATCCATTCCACCTTCTCGGTCGCCAATGATGTGAATTATTGTAATTACTGGCTGACCAACGGATCGGGTGACGGGTTTTCATCCCATATGCAGGTGGCCGCCCAGGCGGGCATGGTGGCCGATGCCAGGGTCGAGCGTAATATGCGCGTGGTCTGCGTCGAGCCCCGCCTTTCGGTGGGCGGCGCCAAGGCGGAAGAATGGGTGCCCATCCGTCCGGCGACGGACCGCTTTTTCGCTTTGGGCCTCTGTCATGTGATGGTCTCTGAAAAGCTCTACGATGAAGAATTCCTCAAACAGGATACCAATTCCCCCTATCTGGTGGGGAACAACGGATATTTCGTGCGGGACGGGGATGGCCAGGTGCAAATCTGGGACCCGGTCGATGGGCGGGCCAAACGCTGGGACGATGAGACCATCCAGGGTTTCGCGCTGGAAGGTGAATATGTTTTCAGCGGTGCGCCCTGCAAGCCTGGGTTCCAATTGTTCAAGGAAATCCTGGCGGACTGCACGCCTGAAAAGATGTCTGAAATCTGCACGGTGCCGGCCGATACCATCGCGCGCATCGCCCGCGAATTCGCCAAGGCGGCCCAAATCGGATCCAGCATCGAGGTGGAAGGACGCACGCTGCTGCTAAGGCCCGCCTCTTATATTTATTACCGGGGCGCCAGTGCCCATAAATACGCCTCTGGTCGGCCCCCATTGAGTGGTCCAGGTTGAATGTTAGTGCATGACCGGCCTGT
>CAZBQG010000096.1:14772-15044 GCA_964493945.1 uncultured Rhodospirillaceae bacterium | reverse complement strand
GTGCCCGACAAATGCCTGACGGCGGCGGTGATGCCGCCTTCGAACTGGTAATAATCATCGCTGTCCAGAATATCATGCTCCCGGTTGTCCTGGTTTTGCACCACTGCCTGGACCCGGCCAAGACGTGCCTCGAATTCGGGCCCGGCGGCCACGCCGTCGGCACCGCCGCCATAGGCAAAGCCGCCCCAGGCCAGATAGGCGCGGGCCAAATCCCCATCCGTCTCCCAGCATTTTTCATCGATCAGGGTTTGCAGCCCGGCCCCATAGGCGCC
>CAZBQG010000096.1:0-14762 GCA_964493945.1 uncultured Rhodospirillaceae bacterium | reverse complement strand
GTAGCCGGCCCGCATACTGGCGGTATCCGCATCCACGCCATCCTTCATGAGATGTTCCACATCTTCGGCCACCTGGCTGGCCAGGGGGTTGAGGTTGGGCGGCTCGTCCAGGGCGGCGACGGCGCGGGCGGCGCTGTCCAGTAGATCCACCTGGCCCGGGAAGGCATCCCGGAAGAAACCCGAGACCCGGAACACCACATCCACCCGGGGCCGGTCCAAAACATCGAGTGGCATGATTTCGAAGCCAACCACCCGCCCGGCCTGCTTGTCCCATTGGGGGCGGACCCCCATGAGGGCCAGAGCCTGCGCGATATCGTCGCCGCCCGTGCGCATATTGGCCGTCCCCCAGGCGGAAAGGGCCAGGCGCCTGGGATAATCGCCATGGTCCTGGAAATGGCGTTCGATCAAAAGCCCCGCCGATTTCCAGCCCAGCTCCCAGGCCGCCGGGGTGGGTACGGCCCGCACATCGACGGCGTGGAAATTCCGCCCCGTCGGCAGGGTATCCAACCGCCCCCGGCTGGGCGCACCCGACGGGCCGGGGGCCACGAAGCGCCCATCCAGCCCGGTGAGCAGCCCGTCCAATTCGGCCTCGCCGCAGCCCGTGACGGTGGGGGCCAGTTGATGTCTGATGAAATCCAGCACGGCGCCTGTTTGCCGCCAAACCCCATCAGGCTCCCGTTCGCCACCGACCAATCCCTGGGCCAGCAATTCCAGCCGCTCCACCGTATCGCCCAACGTGCGCCAATCCCCTTCGCATATTTCCAGACATTCGGGCCGGGGTCCGGTCCAGGGATCGCCCATGGCACAATCCAGGGGATCGAAGCCGGTCATGCCCAGATCATTTGCCAGGGCGCGTATGAGTGACTGATTGCCCCCTTCGCCGTCGCCTCTGGGAATGCGGGTCAGGGCGATGAGCAAATCGGTGGCCAAGCCTCCTTCGGGTGCCAGCCCAAACACATGCAGCCCGTCCCTGATCTGCAATTCCTTCAATTCACAAAGATAATTGTCGATTTTGGAGAGGGCTTCCATTTCCCCGTCGCCATCGCCGATGCCCACTTCCCGGTCCAACCCGATGCGCCGGCTGATTTCCAGAATCTGTCCACCCAGCAATTTCAGGCGTCGGAGATCCATGCCGGCGGCCTGATAATATTCATCGACCAACTGTTCCAGATCGCGGAGCGGCCCATAGCTTTCCGCCCGGGTCAGGGGTGGCGTCAGATGATCCAGGATGACCGCACCGGCCCGCCTCTTGGCCTGGGTCCCCTCACCCGGATCATTGACGATGAAGGGATATAGATGGGGCATGGGGCCCAGTGCTGCTTCGGGAAAGCAAGTCCGGTCCAGGGCCAGGGCCTTGCCCGGCAGCCATTCCAGATTGCCATGCTTGCCAAAATGAATGACGGCATGGGCATCGAACTCTGACCGCAGCCAGGCATAAAAGGCCAAATAACCATGGGGCGGCACCAGATCGGGGTCGTGATAGGTGCCGAGGGGGTCGATGTTGTAGCCACGCGCCGGCTGGATCGCCAGGGCCAGATTGCCGAATTGATGAACGGCCAGACGGAAGCTTCCGTCCACAAAGAAAGGATCACTTTCGGGGGCTCCCCAGCGGTCTTTCACGCCCGCCCGCACTTCATCCGGAAGGGCATGAAAAAAATCCAGATAATCATTAAGCGCGAAATCAACGCCGCCCTCACGTTCGCCCGGCGCGTTGCTGGGCCCGGCCAACAGATGATCCATTACCGCCTTCGAATTCATTGGCGGCCCGGCGCCCAAATCGTAATCCGCTTCGGTCAGGCGCTGGAAGAGCCGCCCGATGGAGGCAGGTGTATCCAGCCCCACCCCATTGCCGAGGCGTCCGTCCCGGTTGGGATAATTGGCGACCACCACGCCGATACGCCGCTCAGTGGGTGCGGCGCGTCCTAGCCGGACCCAGGCGGCCCCCAAATCGGCAACGAAATCGACACGATGGACAATGGGTTCATGGCGCAGCACGGCGACTTCAGTGCTGGCGTCGAAGTGGGCCGCCTGTTTGAAGGAAATGGCCCGGGTGATGATCCGCCCATCCACCTCCGGCAAGGCCACATTCATGGCCAGGTCGCGGGGCGATAACCCTTGCGTGCCTTCTTCCCACGCCTCGCGCGCGCCGCCCGACAGAATGACCTGCAGGACCGGGCGCCCGATTTCGGTTAAATGAGTATCCGTGCCATCCTGGCCCGGTGTGGAGATGGCGAATCCGGTCAGGTTGAACACGGCCTGCACCTGTGCCTCAGCCATCAGCGAACGGATCAGCTCGCCGCTCGCCCCATCCTTCATGCTGCCGGCAAATATAGGCAAGGGGTTCAACCGGCGCGCCGCCAGGGCCTGGATCAGGGCATCCACCGGGGCCAGATCCTCAGCCTGAACCAGGGCCCGGTAAAAGATGATCGCCGCCACCGGTTGGCCAGCCACCCAATGGGCGCGGAGTTCTTCCAGGCCCGGTGCGTCTTCGCCCGGCCAATAAATCCCAGCCCTAATAAGTGGCGCCGGCTCCCGCCACTCGGCATAAAAGCCCAGAAGATGGGCGCCGTATTTGAGAAAATTTTCGGCGTTGGCCCGCCCGCCATGGGCGCAATATTGCCACAACTTGTGACAGGCATCGGCCGGCAGGGTGGAGCTTTGGGCCAGTTCCAGGTCCGGATGATCATCGCCTGGCACCACGGCCAGGGCGATGTTTTGTTCCCTGCAAAGGGCGCTTAGCTGTTCCACCCCATAGGGCCAATAGCCGATCCCGCCCAAAAGCCTGACCACCACCAGCCGCGCCCCGGCGATGGTCTGTTCCAGGTAAAGGTCCACCGACATGTTGTGGCCCAATTGCATGAGATTGGCGAGGCGGAGACTTGGCCCGTCATCTCCCATGCGGGCATGGGCGGCCGACAGGACGGCCAGATCGCTGGTGGCGGCGGAAAGCACCACGATGTCGCCTGGCGATTGGCCGAGATCGACGGACTCCGTGCCGTCATCCACCTGCCCCGGCTGTGTGAGAAGAAGATGCATGGGTTGTAGCGCTCAACCCTTGAGGCCGGCCTCGATGGCGGCGGCATCCAACCCGGTGAGGCCGATCACCACCAGCCGGCCAACGCGGATTTCGCCATCCTCCCAGACCCGGTCATAATAATGATCCACCCGGGGGCCCACGCCCTGGACCACCAGACGAGCCGGCTTGCCAGTTACTTCGACGGCACCCTTGATGCGCAAGACGCCGGGCATGGCCAAAATCTTGGCCGTCCGGGCGACGATCTGGGCAGCCTCGGTTACGGTTTCCACGTCAAACACGAAGCTTTCGAAATCATCGTGATCATGTTCCCCATCCAGATCGTCATGGACGGATTTCCGCCCCTCCAGATCATCTTCGGCGGCAGCCTCCAGACCCAGAACTAGGGCCGGGTCCAGCCGGCCATGACTGACCGCCAGGGCCTTGACGGCAGGCCGGGTTTCCCGTCCCACCACACCCATCACATGATCGGTGCCCGCCGCATCCATCAGGTCGGTCTTGCCCAGCACGACGAGATCGGCTGCGGCCAATTGATCTGTGAACAATTCTTCCAGCGGGCTGTCATGATCCAGATTTTCATCCTCGATTCGCTGGGCGGTGATGAGTTCCGGGTCGTCGGCGAACAATCCGGCCCGGACGGCGGGCCCATCGACCACGGTGACCACCCCATCGACCGTGGTGCGCGAGCGGATTTCGGGCCAGCCGAAGGCTTTGACCAGGGGCTTGGGCAGGGCCAGACCGGAAGTCTCTATGACGATATGATCGGGGCGTTCGGGGCGGTCGAGAAGGGCTTCCAGCGTGGGGATAAAATCTTCGGCGACGGTGCAGCAGAGGCAGCCATTGGTCAGCTCAACGATATCGTCTTCCGAACAAGTCTCATCGCCGCATCCTTTGAGGAGTTCCCCATCCACTCCCAGATCGCCAAACTCATTAATGATCAGCGCCAGTCTCTTGCCATTCGCTTTTTCCAGCAAATGACGGATCAGGCTGGTCTTGCCGGCCCCCAGGAAACCGGTGATCACGGTAACCGGAACTTTTTGCGTTCCCTGCATTCAGCTCTTCCTCCAACCCCTATATAGGCATCATTTCAGTTTTTGCGCGATGCCCGCCGTCACCAGATAAACCTGGCCGGCCAGCCCCGCCATTCTCTGGTTCATCAGCCCGGCCAGATCGCGGTAAGTTCTGGCCAGTGCGTTTTCGGGCACGATGCCCGCGCCCACCTCGCTGGAAACCAGAACGGTGGTCAGATCCGATGCCTCCAAACAGGTGGCGAGCCGCTCTATATCCTCCTTGGCGTCCCGTTCGGCAAGCACGACATTTGACAGCCACAATGTAAGGCAATCCACCAGCACCGGGCGCTCCTGCGAAAGTTCTGCTAAACGTTCGGCCAAATGAAGTGGCTCTTCAATTAATGCCCAATCATCACCGCGCCGCTCTTTGTGCACCTGAATGCGCGCCGCCATTTCATCGTCCAGCGCCTGGGCGGTCGCCAGGTAAATACCGCCATCCTGCATAAGCTTTTCGGCATATGCGCTTTTGCCCGACCGGGCGCCACCCAGAACCAGGGTTGTTCCGCCGCTCATTTCAAATTCACTCCCAGAACCCGCCAAGCCACTTCCTCCGTACCCGCGAAGGCATCGATGCGGCTCAGTGACAGGGGATCGATGATCAGGGACAGGGCCGATTTTGGCTTGAGGTCCAGGGCCAGGCCCAACGCCGCCCGGATGGTGCCCGCATGGGCGACGGCGACAATGTTGCGCCCATTATGAGTCTTGTTCAGGATATCAATTTGCTCCCAAACCCGGTCCGCCATCTGGCCGAAGCTTTCTCCTCCGGGGGGTGCTTTATTGGCGTAATCGGACCAAAAAGGCACGGCCTCCTCATCGGTCAGATCGGCCCAGCGGCGCCCCTGCCAGATGCCGAAATGCTGCTCGTTGAAGGCTTGGATTTTTGCCGGGTCCGGCTGGCCCAGCGCCGCCGCGGTCTCAGCCGTACGCAACAGGGTGCTGCTCAGCCAGATGGCATCTTTGGGCAAATGGGGTGCCAGCCTTTCAACCGCGCCATTGTCCAAAGGATCGATGGAGCGGTCGTCTTGGCCCAGGATCAGTCCTTCGGCGCTACCCGCCGGGGCATGGCGGATCCACCACCATCTTGTTTCCGCGCTCATGCCAAAATCGCGGCGGAGGTCAAGAAAATGCCGGTTTCGACGATTTGCTGGGCGGCGCCCAGAATATCCCCGGTCTGCCCCCCGATCCGCCGAAAGGCCCAATAGGCGAAGAGGGCGGCCAGCCCGCCACCCACGCCAACAACCAAAATCCCCAAGCCGAAACCCAGGCACAGGATGGCGATGGCGGCACCGATCAAGGCGGCCAGGGCGACCCGGTCAAATTCGGGGATGCCCGCGCCGGCGCTCAGCCCGTCGGTGCGGGCCGGTGGTACATGACGCATCAGGGCCGGCAACATGCCCCGCGAAAGGGAGGCCGCGGCGATAAGCGTGAGCGCCCCCGCCCACCAATCCACCGCCACAAGTGCGGCCAATCCCGCCCAGCGGAGACCGACGGTAAAGATAAGCCCCAAGACGCCATAGGTGCCGATGCGGCTATCGCGCATGATTTCCAGGGTTTCTTCGCGGGTCTTGCCGGCACCCAGCCCGTCAAAACTATCGGCCAGCCCGTCTTCGTGCAGCCCGCCGGTGAGCAGCGCCATAGCGCCCAAAGCCAGCAGCGATGAGGCGGCGGCGGGCAGCCCCAACCCGATAAATATCATCAGAATCAATGCGCCGGAGGCCCCGACACCCGCGCCAACCACCGGAAAAAACCGTGAAGCACCCGCCACGGCGCCACCGTCCGAGCCGATGAAGACAATCACCGGCACGCGGGTCAGGAAGCTGATACAGACATTGAGTTCATCGAGCAAGCCGCCATGGCCGCCCAAATCCAACCCGTCTTTGTCCATTTCATCGCTCAAAGCCGTACCCTCTCGGTTTGAACTTTCAAAAGCCTCATGCTTTCTATATTACCTTGGCTTCCATCCAACTTGTGAATTTTTGTAATCAGGATCAGTCATGGCCGAAACAGGCGCTTCCCTTACCAGTCTCGATGATTTCCGCAAGCGCCTCGCCCAACTGCCGCCACCTGACGAGGCCGCCGCCGAAAAGGCACGGGAGCGCGAACCAAATCTTACCAAACCCCCCGGATCCCTGGGCAGGCTGGAAGAAATCGCCCTTTGGCTGGCCACCTGGCAGGGTCGCCATCCGCCTGCCGTGAACAATGTGCGCGCACTGGTGTTTGCCGGCAATCACGGGGTTACGGCGCAAGGCGTTTCGGCCTATCCGGCCGAGGTGACCGAACAGATGGTCGGCAATTTTCAGGCCGGTGGAGCAGCGATCAACCAGATCTGCAAATCCCAGGGTGCTGACTTGCGCGTCTTCTCCATGAGCCTGGACAACCCCACCAAGGATTTTACGGTCGAGCCGGCCATGGCGGATGAGGAGGCGGCGGGTGCGGCCAATCTTGGCATGAATGCGGTCGAGGCGGGCCAGGATCTGATCTGCCTGGGAGAAATGGGGATCGGCAATACCAGCTCCGCGGCGGCCATCTGCATGGCGCTTTTCGGCGGCAAGGCCGCAGACTGGGCCGGCCCCGGAACCGGCGTCGAGGGGGATGCCCTGGCCAACAAGGTTAAAGTGATTGGCGGGGCCGTGAAGCTTCACAAAAAAGCCATGAGCGACGGTCTGGAAATATTGCGCCATCTGGGCGGTCATGAGCTGGCGGCCATCGCTGGCGCCATCCTGGCCGCCCGGGCGCTGCGCCAGCCCGCGGTGCTGGACGGCTTTGTCGCCTGCGCCGCCGCCGCCCCCTTGTTCGCAGTTAACCCGTCGGCGCTGGATCATTGCATTGTGGGCCATGTTTCGGCCGAGCCGGGGCACAAACGCCTGCTGGAGAAATTGGGGAAGGTTCCTCTGTTTGATTTCGGCATGCGCCTGGGCGAAGCATCGGGTGCGGCCCTGGCCATCGGCGTTCTGCGCACGGCGGCGGCCTGCCACGCGGGCATGGCGACCTTCGGCGAGGCCGGCGTTACGGATAAAGACTGAAGCAGCTCAGGCGCTGGGCTTGGGTGCCACCAGGGGGGCATCTTCGGTGACCTCAAGGCGGGCCGCCACATAGGCGCCAACGACGCCCAGGGCCGACCACAGGACCGCCGAAGCAAACAAGGATACCATCACGAAATAGGCTGCCAATTCGGGCGGCGCGCTGCCGGCCTGACCCAGTTCCGCGTGGGGCGCGCCGATAACATGGGGCAGCAAGATGACCGCCGCACCCGCAACACGCATGGACCATTTAGCCGAGAAGACGCAAAGGCCCAATCCGATAGCGGTCCCGAAAGCGGTCCCCAGCCACCAGGTCTGGCGGGCCACAAGATCACCCGCCGCCGCACCCGGCAATTCGGGCGGCAACCCAAGGGCTGGCATGAAGGCAAAGCAGGCAAAGCCCGCCGCACCCCACAACAGGCCGTGGGAGATGCGTTCGGGCCGGCCAAACATGACCCAGGCGGCGGCCAAAATCAGGCCATAGGCGATGCTTACCAGAATATTCGATAGCAGGGTGAAGAGCGTCCGTTCGGCACCCTCTTCCGGCTCCCAAGCCGCTTGATCGTGGCTGTGGGTACGGGCTTCATAACTGTGGGCCGCCTGACCGCCGTCATGGGCGTGAGTCAGACCATTTGCATGGCTGTGAACCGGGGCGGTGACAGATTCATGAGTGTGGGCCATGGCGCCACCGGCATGGCTGTGGCTCAGGCCAGCCGCATGGGCGTGGGCCGATCCGGCCGCTTCATGGGTATGAATGATCCCACCGCCCCCATGGCTGTGGGCCAGACCGCCCTGATGGGTATGGGCAGCGGGCACCTGAACCGGGGCCGGGGCCGCGTTTTCATAGGTTTCCGCCTGAGCGATGAGAGGCTGGACCATAACCAGATGAACCAGCGTCAAAAGGACACCGGCGACCGCTCCGGAAATCAATCCGGTCAGCAATATTCTTTGCAACATGATTACCCCCTAATGACAGGGAAGGCCGTTGGCATGCCGTGCGTCATGGGCCGCGTTATGGACCATGGATGGATTGGCGAAACCCACCCCAATGAGCAAGAAGAGCCCAAGAAATCCAGCCATGGCGGCGGCTGTAAGGCGTTGGGACATACTTAGCGTTTCGGCTTTTGCCGTAATGGCTTGGGATTGGCTCGGCATTTAATCACCCTCCGTGTGTATATCGCGTCCTAACCTCATGTGCAGGCCGCGTCGCTTCAACAGTTAGGCCGATGGCAGGTATCTGACTCACCGGAAATGGAAACCCGGCCTACAGTTGCGGGGGCAGTCGCGGCTTACTTCCGTTCAATCCAGAAGGCACCGCATTCCCAATTAATCCCCAAGAGGAACCATCACCTTGATGCTTAATGGGCCTGGACCTTTTAGTCAATCATTAAGGATGGCTCATAATTGCCATGGGCCCATAAAAATGTTTGGTTAGGGCCATGGGAAAAAATCAGAATATTCAAACAGATCTGCGTGGTTTCCTGGCCGCCGTCGAGGAAGCCGGCGAGGTGGAATTGGTCAGTGGTGCCCATTGGGACAAGGAAATGGGCGCCGTGACCGAGGTTCTCTACCGGGAAAAGGTGGAGAAATCGCCCCTTCTTCTGTTTGATGAAATCCCCGAATATGAAAAAGGCTACCGCTGCCTGTACGGCATGTTGGGCTCGCCTTTGCGCCTTGCCCTGGCGCTGGGCATCGATCCCGCATTGGCCACCGACCGCCGCGCCATGCTGGATGCATTCCGCCAGCGAATGAGCGCGCGCGAGCCCGTGCCACCCAAAATCGTGAAGACCGGCCCAGTCATGGAGAATATCGACCGCGACGGCGATGTGGATCTGGCCAAATTCCCCGTGCCGCTCCATCACGAACATGACGGCGGGCGCTATATCGGGACGGCCTGCGGGGTGATCACACGGGACCCGGATACGGGGCGCATCAATGTGGGCACCTACCGGGTGCAGATGATTTCCAAAAACACGGCGGCGTCCTACATTTCCAACGGCAAACAGGGCCGCATCCACCGCGACAAATATCTGGACACCGGCAAGCCCTGCCCGGTGGCGATCATCATCGGCATCGATCCCGCCACCTATCTGGCGGCGCGTTATACTTTGGCCGATCATATCCCCGAGCTGGATTGGGCCGGTGGCCTGGCCGGCGCGCGCCTGGAATGTATCGAAGGCGAAGTCACCGGCCTACCCATTCCGGCGGGCTCGGAGATCGTCCTGGAAGGCTTCGTTTCACCGGACGAAAAAGTGCTGGAAGGCCCCTTTGGCGAATGGACCGGCTATTACGCCGGCGATGCCATGGAAGAGCCGGTGATCCATATCCAGCGGGCCTATTACCGGTCTAAGCCGATCCTCACCTGCGCCGCCAGCCAAAAGCCGCCCCATTCCCATTTATATGAACGCTGCTTTATCCGCTCGGCCGCCCTGCTGGACAGCTTGGAAGGAGCCGGTATTCCCGATGTGAAGGGGGTCTGGGTCCATCAAGGGGGGGCCGGGCGCACCTTCGTGGTGGTCGCCATCAAGCAGCGCTATTTCGGCCATTCAACCCAAGCCGGGCTGGTTGCCTCGCAAGTCAATCCCATCGGATATGCCGGGCGTTACGTGGTAGTGGTCGATGAGGATATCGATCCCGGCGACATCCATGACGTGATCTGGGCCATGGGCACGCGCACCGATCCCAAGGAGGATTTCACCCATCTGGAAAATTGCTGGTCGACGCGCCTGGATCCCATGGTCACCGATAACCGCTACACGAATAATCGCGTCGTGATCAATGCCTGCATCCCCTATGAGCGGATCGACACATTCCCCCGCGTCGCCCAGACCTCGCCCGAACTGGCCGCCCAGGTGCGCGAGCGCTTTCCCAACGTCTTCGATTGAGCCCCAATCTGTTTTCTGGTCAGTCCAGCAGATAGCCCCATTTTTCACGGGATTCCTTGGCCAATTCCTGGCTTGGTGCGTTGACCTTGGGGAATTCGTCGCGCCAATGGTAGGGCCGGCAGGCATCGATGATCGCCCGCGAATTGGTGAAATTCTTCGCCGCGCGCTGTTCGGGCGGAATGCGCGGATCCAGGGGCGTGCTCCAGGCACCCTTGATGATATCGATGGAGGTGGCCGGATCGGAGCGGGTCAGCATGGCCCAGATCAACTCCTCCAGATTGGAACAATCGATATCGTCATCGACGACAATGACATATTTGCCGGCATAGGCGCCCACATGACATTGGGCGGCGATGTGGCCGGCCTGCATGGCGTGGCCCGCATAACGCTGCTTGATGGAAATGCCTAAAAGCATGCGCGCCGTTCCCACCTCATGGGCCCAAACCGCTGTCACGTCGGGCACGCCGGCCTTGGCGATGTTTTCACGGAGCATGGCCGAACGGGTCACGGCCCGATAGCGGGCCAGCTCATCGGGCGGGCGCTGCGGGGGGCAGCCAAGGATGATCGGATCGTTGCGGTGATAGATGGCGGCAATGTCCAGCACCGGCTCTTCGCGGGTGTCTGATGCGTAATAGCCGGTCCATTCGCCGAAGGGGCCTTCCCATTTCTTGTTGCCGGGCTCGATGAAGCCCTCGATGACGATTTCCGCATTGGCCGGGAAAGGCAGGCCCGTATGCTTGCCTTCAACCACTTTTACGGCTTCGCCGCGCAAGCCACCGACCATTTCCAGCTCGTTGACGCCGGCGGGCACCTCGGTGCAGCCCATGAGGAAGGTCATGGGATCGCCGCCGCAAACCACGACGACGGGCATGCGTTCACCCCGCTGTTCATATTTGTCGCGGTGGATGCGGCCATGTTTGCCGGGCGAAATATAGATGCCCACACTTTTCTCGTCATGGACCATCACCCGGTAGGTGCCGAGATTGATTTCGCCCGTGTCGGGATCGCGTGTCACATCGTAGGAACCAGTTCCGATATAGCGTCCGCCATCATCACCATGCCACAAGGGCGTGGGGAATTTGGTGACGTCGATATCGTCGCCTTCCATGATGTTTTGGAAGATAGGCCCGTCAGCCACCGTCTCGGGCGCGATCAAATCCCCATCCGCCATGCGTTGTTCGCGGAAGGCTTCGGTCAAGGTCAACTTGTCCATGTCGCCCGGGAAACCCATGGTCATGTTCATGCGCTTGCCGCCAAAGAAATTGGTCAAGACGCGGAAGCTTTTGTCACAGCCGGGGATTTCCTCGAAAACGGCGCAAGGTGCCTGTTCGTCATGCATGAGAACCTCGGCGGCCATGCCGATATCGCGCTCCCAGGAAGCGCCTTTGACATGTTTGACCTCTCCCAGCTTCTCGGCTTCTTCCAGCCAATCACGCAGATCCGTATAGGGAATTCTGGGCATATTGGAACCAAGGGCTTTGTCCAGCCCTTCGGGGCTGCGCAACGGCTTACGTTTCATGTTTTTCTCCGTTCATGGGACAGGGCGTCCCGCTTCATATACTTTTTGTCACACTCTTATGTGGAAATTTATCCGACCCGCACCTGGCATTATTCCAGAAATTATTTCCCTAGTCCGCTGGATTGTCAATGCCATCCAAATGACCCGCCTCAAATGCCCTCGCCTCATAGAATTTCCAAAGCTTCATGGCATGGTGCCCCCGGTCCGTATGGGCGTCCACATCCTCCATTTCGGCCTGTGACAGGAGCAAGACCTTGCCCAGCATGGATGCCCGGTACATGCATTCCGCATTCTCGTTAAAATGAACCGCATCAACCAGCAAAGCCGGCAGACTTTCAGACAGGATCGTCGCCCCATGGGCCCGCATGAGAACGCCGTTATGGGGGCCCAAGGACTTGGCCAGGGCTTTGCCCTGCTCCGGGCTATTGATTTTGGACGCATCTTCATGGACCGGAATGCCCGAAGCCCAGCGCGATGCATGGTTTTTGACCGGGGCCAGGGCGACGCCTTCCACTATGGAAAACAGAACCGCGGTTTCGGGATGGAAATGAAGAACGGCCATGGCGTCGGGGCGAGATTTCATGATTTCGGTATGGATCACCGTCTCGTCGGGGGGCTTGGCGTTGAAACGATTGGAAACCACCCGTCCCTCCAGATCCACCTCTATCAGGCATTCGGGGGTGACTTCGATGCGGTTCTCATCGTAGGGCTGGATGAGAATCCTATCCCCACCCGGCAGGCGCGCCGAAACATGCCCGGAATATGCGAGAAGCCCCTCAGCCGCCAGCATGCGCGTGCAAAGCGCCACATCCCGGCGCAAGCGTTCTTCTTCTGGCACTGCTTGTTGGTCAGGCATCAGGCCGCGATGCGGAACAAGCGCGCCGCATTGCCACCCAAAATCCGTGCCTTGTCAGCGGCGGAAATGCCCCGCGTGCCCTTGATGAAGCCAATCGGGTCCCGCTCGCCATGGGGATAATCGGTGGCCATCATGACCTTGCCCACACCCACCTTGCGCACCAGGACTTGCAACATGTCCCGGTTGAAGATGATGCTGTCATAATAAAAACGGTGCATATAATCGCTGGGCCGCTTGTCGCTTTTGTTGCGCCCTTCCGGCTTGGGGGCGGCCACATTGTCGGCCCGCCCGGAATAGTAAGGCAGATAGCCCCCGCCATGGCAGATGCCGATCTTGAGGCGCGGGAAATCATCCATGATGCCTTCATATATAAGCGACGACATGGCCAGGGCCTCTTCGAGGGGCTGGCCCACCGTGTTCCACAAATAAAATTCGCGCAATCTTTCCGGTTCGGAAAAGCCCAGCGGATGGACGAAGATGGGCACGTTCAACTCCTGGGCCTTGGCCCAAAGGGGGCGCATCCGGTCCGTGCCCAGCTCCTTGGCGCGCACCATGGACGGTATCCAGGCGCCCCGCATGTCCAGATCATTGACCATGCGGCCGAACTCTTTCACCGTGCGGCGCATATCCTGCAAAGGAAGGGAGCCGAGACCTATGAAACGGTCTGATTTGGCGACGAATTCGGCGATCCCGTTATTGCAAAGTTGGGCGACTTTGGCGCCCGTCGCCCCATCCGCCCAATAGCAGGTTGTAGGCAGGTTGGAGCTGATCACCTGGATATCGACGCCCATTGCGTCCATGCCGCGCAGCCGGGTCTTGGCATCGGTCAGTTTGCGCCATTGGGTCTTTTCGGCATCGCGCCCTTTCATATTGGCGACGGAAGTGGCGGCGAACCAATCCTCCGTGCCCGCCCCTTTGCGCTTGTTGGGATTTTTGGCGGTCCAATCGAGCACGGCGGGCACCCGGATATGGGTATGGATATCAATGCAAAGGGGTTTTTTGGCCATGATCTCAGCCCCAAGGCCCCAGATAAGCCGCGCCGCCATAGGTGTCAGTTGCCTGATCGACCATCTGGGGCCAGTTCCCGTTATCCACGGCTGGCCGCTGATCGGCGGGGCGGGGCCGGCCGTCCCAGCCCACCTGTTCCATATAATAATAAAGCTGCACGGCATGACCGTCGGGATCGATGGCATAGGCCGAATAATCGATCCCCGGGCTCAGTTCGGGCGGAAGGTACTTGATGGTCACGCCCTTTTCTTCCAGATAAGCCACGGCGTCCAGCAACTGGCTGTATTCGGCCACTTGCAGGCCGTAGGACATGCATCTTGTACGCTCGCTCAGCCCCAGATCGGCTCTCAATTCCACCGGATAGAGGCCCAACACATGGTGATCCGTATTGATCCCCAATAGGGCACAGCGATGCCCCTGCCAGGTAACTTCCTCGGTCAGGCGGAAGCCCAGCTTGCCCTGGTAATAAGCCAGGCTTTCATCCATATCCTCGACGAAGAGACGGACGGGGCCCGCATTCACCACCTTGAAGGGGCGGGGCAGCATGATGCCCCCCACATCATATTTGGCCTCGCCTTCGGTCTTTTTGCGGAAGCCCGAAGCCAGGTCCACACCCTTCTTGATGGCGTTTTCCACTTCCACGAACTCGTTGATCTGGGGCAGGCTCGCCACGTCATCGGTGATGCGGCGCTCATACATGGGCAAAGGCTTGGAGTAGCCGTCCCAGCCGACCTGTTCCATACCATACAGAATTTCGTTGGTGGTCCCTTCCGGATCGAAGGAATAGATATGATAGTTGGAGCCCGGCATATCCCGTCCCCGGCGGCGCGCCGGATTGACCGTTTCGGACAGATAATCGTCGGCCTCGACCACTTCGCGCAGGCTGCCCAACTGCCAGCTGATCTGGTTGATGCTGTCCAGATGGCCATCCCCGATGCCCTGGGCCATTTTGACCGTCTTCATGGGAAAGAGCGCCATGGAATGATGGTCCGTATTATGGCGCATGAAATAGACCAGCATATTACCGGCACCCACATCCTCCTCGCTCAAGCCTCTCGCCTGGGCGATGGGCAGGACATCGGAAGTCTCAAAACCCAAAAGGTCGCGGTAAAATTCGTGACAAGCATCCACATTGTCCACATGGAAGCCAAAATGTCCCAGCCTGCGTATGCGGAAGGGCCGCTCCATGCGAACGCCACCCACATTATAACCATTGCCTTGATTTACCCCATTGTCTTGGTCAGCCATGTTCCTTCCTCCCCAAAATTTCCAGCCCACCGTTGAATAGGGGCTTGATAATTGAAACCTTAATCCAACATTTCCCAGATAGCCTTCAAGTCCATGGCGATCATATCCAAATTGCGCCGCCG
>CAZBQG010000095.1:0-15192 GCA_964493945.1 uncultured Rhodospirillaceae bacterium | reverse complement strand
TGGAACCAACTCATCGATCAACCATGGAACATAATGTCAATCGGGCACAGGGAATAGGCTCATCGATGATTCTTTTTGAAGATTGGTATTACGCGCCGGAGCCGGTGGATTGGCGCCTGGCGCAAAAAATACTGGTCTCGGCTTCATCGACGCCGCCGGCGGTGGCCAAATTCCTGGAGAATTTCGTTAAATCGAAACGACGGAAAAAATAACGCTGGCTTCCAAAGCGATAAAAGCTCCCGCCCCTAACCGGGTGGGAGTTTTTTCAAACCTGTGCCGCCCCGATGGCTTCCACCGCCATGAGAAAATCCGGATCAGCCAGACCGACCACGATGAGGAGCGTATGAGCCGGGTGGTGATCGCCCAAAATCTCGCTCCGAAGGGAGCGCATGGGGGCAAGATTGGTGCGGTCGGTGAGGAAGGTGGTGACCTTCACCAGATTGCTCAAATCCATATCCGCACCTTTTAGGATTTCGGCGATGTTTCCATAGATATTGCGGATTTGACCTTCGAAATCCTTGGGCAGATTGCCATCCTTATCGGCGCCTACCTGGCCCGCCATGTAAAGAAGCGTCGACCCCGGTTCCAGTTGGACGCCATGGCTGTAAGGATTGAAGGGTGGGCAAATAGTATCCGGATTAAAAAATCTGGTCATGGGTAAACCCCATATGGTTCTGATTGATTAGCTGCCTACACGCAAAGGCTCGACCAATCCCCGTAGCGCCGCGACGACGCTTTGGTGGGTGATGCGCCCGGTCGCCGGGTTTTCCTCGCTGGGGATGTTTTCGATGCTCATGGAAAAATGGGCCGTGTCAGAATCCACTTCTATTCTGTGGGTGTTGCGGGTTACCCCGGGATCGGCCCAAATCTCCAGATCGGTCCGATCCGCCCCGATGCCGGCCAGGGAAAGCGCCGCCGCCACATTCAGATTGGCCGGAAATCCCTTGACGCCCAATCGGGCCGGTCCACTGTATAAGCGCAAGGGCTCGCTCAGCCCAGTCAGGTCGATCTTGTTCTCCACTACATGGGGTGCCGTGGCCAGTGACGGGGGCGGCTTGCGGGTGATCATCTTGACTGAGTGGATGGTCCCCAAAGCAGCCGCATTGACCGCATCCAGCCCGATCAGGGCGCCGGTCGCCAAGTGGATGCGCCCGCCGGATTTTTCCGCCAACTCCACCAGATCCATGGCTTCGATCAGGGCCGCTCCGCTGACCGTCACCAATATGCATCCGGCGCCCAAGGCGGCCTCGGCGATTTCACGGAAGGCCGGGCTGGGGGCGCATTCGACGATGATCTTGGCCTCGCCCGGCAATTCGCCGTTGGTCAGGACCGGTACATCGATACCGGCTTCGGCTAACCTGGCGCGGGCGATTTCCGGGCGGCCTGACGAAACCGCGCTGAGTTCCAGGCCGGGGATGCCCTGGTGCAAGTCCTTGGCCACTTTGAGACCAATGGTCCCCAGGCCGGCGATGGCGGTTTTCATAAGTTTCATTCCTTTAATCGAAAACGGTCTCATCATAACTATGTGGATCGACACTTGCTTCAATAACCATGGGGCCATCCGCTGCCAGGGCTTCTTCCAGCACCCGGCGGAACCCGTCCCGGTCCGCCACCCCTACCGCCGGGACCCCAAAATAATGGGCCGGCGTGGGTTTGGCTTCAAGATTGTCCCATTCCGTGCCATGGACCACCAGCCCCAAGCGGTTTTGCTTTATCTTGATCAGGGACAGGGCTCTGTCCACCAGCACCACAACGCAAATACCCAAGCCCAGGCGGCGGGCAGCGGCCAATTCGCCGCAGCTCATTTGAAAGCACCCATCGCCCATGATGCAGACCACATTTTGCTTGGGCCGGGCGATCTTGGCGGCGATGGCCGCAGGCAGGCCAAAGCCCATGGAGGACCAGCCATTGGTGAGGAGGAAGGTGCCCGGCCTCTTAGCCATCCATTGGCTGGAAACCTGATGGGTATGGGCCCCCACATCGACGCATAGGATATCGCCGGGCCGCAAAGCGTCACGGATCGCGTCCACCACTTCATGAGGGGCATGAACACCGCCGGGTGGGCGCAAAGCGCTTTGGAAATTTTCGCGGTGTCCGGTCAGCTCGGCGCCAGTCCAATCATTTTCCGCCGCCGGCTGGGACAGCATTGCCTGGAGCAGACCGTCCAGACCGCCCGTGACCTGATCACCCGGAGGTGGGTCTTCCAGCTCTTCCAAATCCAGGTGAAGCAACGGAACATCGCCGATCCATTCCCCATAGCCCACCTCGACTGGATCATAGCCGATCCCCACAATCAGATCGGCGCTTTGCAAAAAAGTGCGCTGTATCTGGCGCCGGCCGCGCTCAATGCAGCCGAGGGACAGTTCATGATCCTCGCCGATCATGCCCTTGACCATACAGGTGGAGGCGAAGGGCAAATGATGATGTTCCACAAAGCGGGCCAATAGGCCTGGATCATTCATGCGCCGGCAATTGGCGCCGATCACCGCCACCGGGCGGCTGGCTCTGGTCAGAAGTTCCGCGCCCCGGGCGAGGGCGGCGGGTGCCGGTTGGGGCTGGGGGGAAGGGCCGGTCAGTTGTGGTACATCTTCTTGGGCGATGAACAGGGCCACATCTTCGGGCAGATCCAGATGGACCGGCCCCTGGGGTTCGGTCATGGTCAGGGACAATGCCTGGGTCAAAGTCCGGGCGATATTGCCGGGCTTGAGGGCCAGGCTGGCCTTGGTGATGGGGCCGAACAAGGCGTGATGATCGATGCGCATCTGAACGCGGCGGTCCAAGTCGCCGCTGGCTACATTGCAGGTGATGGCGATCAGGGGGGACCGGTCCAGATAGGCGCACCCCACGCCGGTAGCCAGATTGCTGGCCCCGGGCCCCATGGTGGAAAAGCAAAATCCGGGCGCCTTGCCAAGCCGTCCCATGACGTCGGCGCAAAATCCGGCGGACCCTTCATGGGCGGTGAGCGCGAATTCCATGCCGCCCGCGCGCATGGCTTCCAACAAGGGCAGCGCATTTCCGCTGGGTATGCCGAAGCCATGGGTGACGCCGGCGGAGGTCAAAGTCCGGATGATGAGGTCGGCGTTATTCATCCAAGGCTCACCGGGCGCAGATATTTCTTGGCGATGCGCAACGCCTGGGCCGGGAAATCTTCGGCCAGTAGGCCAATCCCGTAGAGCAAATAATCGCCATCGATGAAGGCTTGGGGTGCCTTTGGCTTCAGGCTCCAGGGGTTGTCCGGGCCGGCCAGGGCGGCACCGAGTATTTTTTCCGGATACCTTCCATATTTGAAAATGCCGCCCGTGCCGATCAGGGTGGCCGTATCCAGAAGGTTTTTCCCCTGCTGCACATTTACCGCACCCACCACGCTGTATTCTTCCCGCAAGGTGCCGGCATGGCGTTCGACGGCGATGGAGGTGGCCGAACGGGCCAGCATCACATCCAGATTGAATTCCAAATCCGTGCTTGGCACATAGCCCACATCCCGCGACAGAGAATTTGTATGCGCTGCCAGATCAGAGGCGGAATCGCCACCCGGATCGATTTCCGCCAATCTGGCCCGGCAGGTCTCCACACCCATCATCTCCAGGATCGTCGGGGCGTTATAGCGGATGCCCAGATCGCCCTCGACGGTCCGTTTGATGCGTGGCTCGGGCAGGCCCCGGATGATGGTCTGGGGATCGGCCGGCCCGCCATCGCCCACCGAATGGATGTTGGTGGTCGCACCCCCCACCTCGACGATCAGCAGGCTTCCCAGACCCGGCTCGCCGCCGCCGCCATCGGCCAGAAGGCCCGCCGCGCCCAGGGTGGCCATGGGGGTGGGCACCAGTTCCTTGCCGATATAGTCCCGCGCCCGGCCGAGCCCCTTGGCTTCGGTGATGCGGGTGATGAAAATTTCGCGGATCAGTTCCTGGGCCGGCTCCACCTCCACCTTGTCCAGGCTTGGCAGCACATTAGGCGCGGTGAGAACCGTTTTACCGGCATTTTCCAGTGTCTCACCGACTTCGCCCGTGGCCACCCGGTTGCCCACAACGATGATCGGGCAATCCAGCCCCGATGCGGCCAACATGCGCGCATTATGCAAGATAGTATCCTTGTCGCCCCCATCGGTCCCGCCGCATAGCAAGATGATGTCGCAAGCCGCCTGTTCCACCTCATCTATGATGGCCTGGTCGATCTCGAACCCGTGGGACGAGACCACCTTGGCACCGGCCCCCAACGCCGCCCGCCGGGCCGCTTCCAAAGTCAGGCCCGGAACCAGTCCGATTGCTGCCATGCGCAAGCCCCCGGCGGCACTTGAACTGGCATATTTTCCGACTAATTGGGATTCCTCGAACCCGCATTCTTGGGTCAGGCCGTTAAGCGCATTGTTCAGCCCGATGGTGATGTCGCTATCGATGGTGGTCAAGGCCTGGGCCCGGCCAATGAAAGCCTCCGCTTCCAGATCCAGGGCCGTAATTTTCGTATAGGTGCTTCCGAAATCAATCAGCAGGTGGATATTCATCACATGTCCAGATCGCTTTTCAATGCATCGATCACTTCTTCCACCTTTACCGTGTTTGGATAGACCCGGTTGAACCCCATTTCGGCAAACCGCTCTTCGATTTCAGGCCAGTTCTTTTCCAGCTCCAGGGGTGCGGCCAGGCAGCCGCCGGCATATAGAAAAATATTCTTCAAGCCCGCTTCGATGCATTTGTCGCGGAGGCCCTCGCAATCCAGGATGCCCATGCCATACATGGAAGAAACCAATATGGCGTCGGCATTGGTTTCAATCGCCGCATTGACGAAATCTTCCTGGGGCACGACGGCGCCTAAAAAGGTCACCTCGAACCCGGCATCGGTCAGGGCCTTTTGCAATACCCAGGCACCGATCATGTGGGCGTCGGCGCCGATGGTTCCGATAACGATATTTCTGCTGGACATTTCAAATACTCCTAATGGATGACCGAAGCAAACTGGATGTCCTGAACAACCATATCCATATCCGCCTTCCGTCCTTCGCGGACCTCGCGCTGGGCGACTTTTTCGGCGTGATATTGTTTGACTTCTTTGGGCAGGGGCACATCACCCGTATTCATGTACCGGACCGCGTTTTCCCCGTCACGCACGAGAAGAACCTTGCCCTTATTGTGGCGCCAGGGCGTCACCATGGTATCGACCCAGCCGGCCTCGACGCCGGCGCAGAGACCCAGTGCCATATCTCCATCGCCCAATTCCAGGCATTTCTCCAAAAGGGTCCGGACTTCCAATTCGATCATGGATTCTTCCAGATGCAGATCATCGCTTTCCGGCAGCCTCTGGGTGCCCATCAAGGTCAGCAATTGGCGGGAAAGGCGCACGGAACGGGCCATGCCTTCCTTGGTCGGTGTGGCCAGGGCCTCGTCCTGGCATTTAAGCGTAATACCCGGAAAGCCGCCCAGCACGGGAATGATGGTGTTCCAGGCGATCATGGCATTGGCTTCATCCTCGCCCGGCGCCCAGGCGCCCAGGAACGGGAATATGCCGGCGAAGAACTCCACATCCTCATGGCCGAAGCGGGCGCAATATTCGTAGCAGAGCTTCTCCGTGGTCCGGATCATGGCGATATCCTGGATCAGGTTCATATTCAGCCCGTGGGACAGATACTGGTATTTGACCCCCTGTTCGGCGGCCAGCAATGCTTCGGTGACATGGGTGAAGACGTGGTAGCCGGCGCTGTCATAGCCGGTCAAATGAGATGAATTCCAGGGCGCCTGGGGCACGCCGCCTTCCGTATAGATGCCCGCCAGCCTGGCGTCATATTGCATCAGCCGGATTTCGTCGGCCAAGGGGATCTCCTTGGAGTGGGAAATGCATTCCTGGAGCGATGTGACCGAATTGGCGCTCCAGCCCGCCGCCAGGACGATTTCCGAGGCCAGCCTTGCATCCTCGTCTGCGGTAACAAAATGAAGCGGCAATTTGGAAGCTTGGGTGATTTTCCTGGCCTCCTCCACCCCGTAATTGACGACAGGCCAGCCATTGAGCATGGACATGCCTTCTTTCCGGCTGCGCTCCAGGCCGGCGGCGGCGCTTTTGTAATCGTTCTTGCGGGTATAGCTATCCGAATAGAGATTCCAGGCCCCTTCCGACACCAGATCGGTCTCGCTTTCGACGAATTGCAGCCCCTCGATCATATATTCGGTCAGGGCCCGGCCGAACTGGGGAATAAGAATATGTTTGCCCGCCTCCTTGGCCGCCTTTAGCCCCATGGCGTGGTTCTTGCCCGCCGATAATTCCCGGGCGGCGGCGATGCATCCATCCAGATCCTGGATTTGGGCGCCTGTCTCCCATTGGGGCAGAACTTCTTCGTTGCGGATGCGGAAGAATTCATCGTCGGATAATTTTTCGTTGAGAATTTTTTCGGTCATTTTTCCGTCAACCTAATAAGGCAGGATCGAGGCGAATTGAATATCCTCGACCACCATATCCATATCCGCCTTCCTTCCATCCCGCGCCTCGCGCCCGGCGATTTTTTCCCGGTGATATTCCTTGACCTCCTTGGGCAGGGGAATATCGCCGCTGTCAAGATAGCGCACCGCCATTTCCGCGTCACGGACCACCAGCACCTTGCCCGGATTATATTTCCACGGCGTGACCATGGTATCGATCCAGCCCGCTTCGACGCCCCGGCAGAGGCCCGCCACCATATCCTCTTCACCGATCTCCAGGCATTTTTCCATCAGTGCCCGGACCTCCATCTCGATCATCGCCTCTTCGGTGCGGAGTGCCGCGCTTTCCGACAGCCTTTGGGTTCCCATCAGGGTCAGCATATGGCGGGCCTGCCTGACCGAGCGGGCCATGCCCTCCTTGGTTGGCGTCGCGAATGCCTCGTCCTGGCATTTAAGTATGAGCCCCGGAAAGCCGCCCATGATGGGGATCATGGCGTTCCAGGCGATCATGGCATTGGCCTCGTCCTCGCCCGGCGGCCAGGCGCCCAGGAAAGGAAAGGCGCCGGTGATGAATTCCACATCTTCATGGCCGAAGCGGGCGCAATATTCGGTGCATAGCCGTTCGGTCACCCGGATCATGGCGATGTCCTGCACCATGTTCATGTTCAGCCCGTGTTCGATGAATTGCACCTTGACGCCCTGCTCGGCGGCCAGGAGCGATTCGGACACGCAGACGAAGGAGCGGAATCCGGCGCTGTCATATCCGGTTAGGTTGGATGGGTTCCACGAACATTGGGGCACGCCACCCTCGGCATATTTGGCCGCCAGCCTGGCGATATATTGATCAATCCTGATTTGTTCGGTCAGCGGGTTCCCCTTGGAATGGGCCAGTACGCCCTGCAGGGAGCGCACAGAATTCCCGGTCCAGCCCGCGGCCATGACGGTTTCGGCGGCGAGGCGGCCATCTTCATCGGCGATCACCAGATGGAGCGGCGATTTGACGGAATGGATCAGGCGCCTCGCTTCCGATACTCCGAAATTTACCGCCGGCCATCCGTTGAGCATGGACATGCCTTCGGCCCGGCTGCGTTCAATGCCGGCGGTGGCTTTTTTGTAGTCGTTTTTGCGGGTATAGGAATCCAGGAAAATGCTCCAGGCCCCATCAGGCGCAAGACCGCCCGTGTCTTCCACATATTGCAGCCCCTCGATCATATATTCGGTGAGCGCCCGGCCGAACATGGGGATCGGTACAAACCCCCCGGCGCGCTTCGCCTGGATCAGCTTGAGGGCATAATTCTTACCCTCCGACAATTCCCGAGCTGCCTGGATGCATTCGTCCAGATCGGTCAGATCCTTGCCCGTCTCCCATTGGGGCAGGACTTCTTCATTGCGCATCCTGAAGAATTCTTCGTCGGAGAGTTTCCGGTTGCGGATTAGCTGGCTCACCCGGCCCACTCCCTAATTCAGCTTGAACACCCGTTTGGCGTTGAGTTCGTAGAATTTTTCCGGGTCTTTCAGATTGATGGCCAGGGACTGATCGACCTGCTGCTTGCAAACCTCGTAGGGGTAATCCACACCCAGCATGAGCCGGTCCTCGCCCACCACTTCCTCGCAAAAGCGCACGGCCGGATCCCAATTATGCCCGGCGCTGGTAATCCAAAAATTTTCCAGGAAATATTCGCTGGGCAGACGTTTTGCGGTCCAGGAATGGTACACATTGCGCGGGCTGCGCTGGAATTGCCGGTCCAGACGGTTGAGCCAGAACGGCAGACCCTCACCCAGATGACCCAAAACGATTTTCAATTTGGGGAAGCGGTCAAACACGCCGGTGACGATCATGCGCAGAGCGTGCAGTCCGGTCTCCGTCTGAAATCCCCAGAAGGCACCGTCGAACTGGCGTTCGGCAAAGGTAGCGAACACACCCGGCGCCACCGGGCGGGGGTGAAGATAGATGGGTACGTCAAGGGCCTGGGCGGCCTCTAAAATAGGCTGAAAGCCCGACCCGTCCAGATATTCCCCCTTGGTGTGGGAATTGATGATGGCCCCCTTGAGGCCCAATCCAACGCCCCTTTCCAATTCCAGGGCGGCGCGCTGGGGCGCCTGGGGTGCGATGGCCGCCAAGCCATGGAAACGGGTCGGATGGGCGGCGACAGCCCCGGCCAGAATATCATTGGCTTCTTCCGCCAGGGCGCAGGCGGTGTCCGCGTCGAATACCTGAACCCCCGGCGCGGTGAGGACGATGATCTGGCGGTCGATGCCGCCCTCATCCATCTGGGTCAGGCGCAGATCGCCCAGATCGAGCAATTGGCCGGCCAGGCGCTCGGTCCATTCGTTGCTGGGTTTCAAGAGACGCCCGACCATATCGGCAAGGCCCGGCTCGCCGGGCGCGCCGTCTTCCAACAATGTGGCATAGGCTTTCATCAGCCCTTCCGTGGCGAAGGCTTCTTCTGTTGCTATTTTCATTTTTCCCTCCCTTTTCCCATCGGCCCCCATTATCCGCCCTTGCCGGCTCTTAGCCAACGAAATCCCGACCCGGCAGGGGTCAGCACCAGACCCATGGCCCCACAAACCAGGGCCAGCGCCGTCACTTCGCGCCAGCCGATGGACTCTCCCAGAATAAGATTGCTGAGGATCACGCTGACCACCGGGGTCATCAGGATGCTTACCGAGGACACTGTGACCGGCACCAGGCTGACGATCTTGACCCAGGCATAGCGGCATAAAATGGTCGGTATCACCAGGATATAAAGCAGGGCCAGACTGGCGCGGAGGGAAAGGGTGAAATCAGGAACGCCTTCGACGATCAGGGCCGTCACAGTGACCGGCAGGCCGCCCATAATCATCATCCAGGCGGCGATGGACCAGGTGGATATGCGCCAATTGGCCTTTTTCTGGACGACGGTCCCCAACCCCCAGGTGGCGGCGGCCACAAGCATGACCATGGCGCCCAGCGGCGAGGTGCGGAAGGTGCCGAAATCCTCGCTGACCAGAACGGCGATCCCGGCGGTCCCGGCGATCAGCCCGGCCAGGCGCTGGGCCGACGGCTTGTCCTTGAGCAAAAGAAGACCGAACCCGAAGGCCCAAAGGGGCATGGTGAAACCCAGGATCGTCGCATGCCCTGCCGCCATCAGGCTGACCCCATAGGCGCTGAACATGGCCCAGCCGGCGATGACGCACAACGAAGCAAGTGCCATGGACCCCCATTGCCCGCGAGGTGCGGTGAAGCCGCCCGGCGAAAAGCGCGCAATGGCGATCATGATCACGGCGCTGACCGGTGCCAAACCACCCCTGAACCACCAGGGGCTCAGCTCGTTTAAAACGATTTTCATGAAAGGCCAGGTGGTCCCCCAGCCGATGGTCAGCGCGATTAAAAGCACAATCGTGCCGGGCTGAACGCCTTCATCCTTCATGCCGGTCCTATCCACAAAGTGCCGGTCAATGGGCCAGCCCCGGAGAGGCAAATATCACATCAAAGGGGGCTTTGCATTTTTTTTATTAACCTCCAATCACTGCTTGGCTTTGGCGGACCGTGCTTTATGATGCCTCGCCAACTCATGGTTGGAGATGGCATGGATATTCCCGACGCACTGACCTTCGACGACATCCTGCTCGAGCCCGCCGCCTCGGACGTGCTTCCCGCCCAGACGGACACGCGTACGCGGTTTACCAATAACATCGAACTCGGCATTCCCCTGGTCTCGGCGGCCATGGATACGGTGACCGAAGCAGGCCTGGCCATCGCCATGGCCCAGGCCGGCGGCATTGGCGTGATCCACAAGAACATGGATATGGAAGTCCAGGCCGGTCAGGTGCGCCGGGTCAAGAAATTCGAAAGCGGCATGGTGGTCAATCCGGTGACCATTGCGCCCGACGCCACCCTAGCCGACGCTCTGGAGGTGATGAGCAGCCATAATTTTTCCGGCATCCCCGTGGTCGAAAATGGCGGTGGGCGGCTGGTCGGCATCATCACCAACCGGGATGTGCGCTTTGCCGACCGCAAGGATCAGCCGGTGGCCGAACTGATGACGCCAGACAGCAAGGACAAACCTCTGATTACCGTCCGCGAGGGTGTGGACCCGGAAGAAGCCAAACGGCTTCTCCATCAGTACCGTATCGAAAAACTGGTGGTGGTTGATGACCGGCACCGCTGTATCGGCCTGATTACCGTCAAGGATATGGAAAAGGCCCGGCAATATCCCGATGCCTCCAAGGACGAAAAAGGGCGCCTCCGGGTAGCCGCGGCAACCGGAGTCGGCGATGAGGGTATCCGGCGCGCCGAGGCCCTGGCCGATGCCGGCGTAGACGCCATCGTGGTGGATACGGCCCATGGGCATTCCCAGGGCGTGCTGGGCGCCGTCGAACGGGTCAAGAAAATCAGCAATTACACCCAGGTGGTGGCCGGCAACGTCGCCACCGCCGACGGGGCGCGGGCCCTGATCGATGTGGGTGCCGATGCGGTGAAGGTGGGTATTGGGCCCGGTACCATTTGCACGACGCGGATTGTCGCGGGCGTCGGTGTGCCCCAATTTACCGCCATCCTGGGGGCGGCGGAAGCCTGCCGTAAGCTGGGCGTTCCGGTGATCGGTGATGGGGGCATCAAGTTTTCCGGCGATCTGGCCAAGGCAATTGCCGCCGGGGCCGATGCGGTGATGATCGGATCATTGCTGGCCGGCACGGAAGAAAGCCCGGGCGAGGTGTTTCTCTATCAGGGGCGGTCTTATAAATCCTACCGGGGTATGGGGTCCCTGGGGGCCATGGCCAGGGGCTCGGCCGACCGTTATTTCCAAGAAGAGGTTTCCGACACACTCAAACTAGTGCCCGAAGGGGTGGAAGGCCGGGTGCCCTATAAGGGACCGGTGCGCAATGTGTTGCACCAACTGACCGGCGGCCTACGCTCCTCCATGGGCTATACGGGAAATCCGGACATCGCCGCCATGCAGAAAAATTGCCGGTTCCTCAGGGTAAGTGCGGCGGGCATTTCGGAAGGCCATGTGCATGACGTAACCATCACCCGCGAGCCGCCCAACTACCGGGTAGACAGCTAGGCCGGGAGGCATCTGGATGGCCTTTCCCTCCAAACCGCCGGGCTCCGGGACTTCTCCCGTCCAACCTCAATTGCGCGCCGCCCGGCCGGGTGATGCGCGGGGCATCGCCAGGGTCTATGTGGATACTTGGCGGGACCAATATGCCGGAATTCTTCCCGACCGGGTTCTGCTTTCCATGTCCTGGCGGCGGCAAGAGGCATCCTGGGGGCGGGCACTGAAGCATCGGGGCGAAACCATCCTGGTGGCCGATCAGCCGGGCGATGGCGTGGTTGGGTTGGGCAGTTGCGGCGCGATGCGCGGATCGGGGCTGGATTATGCCGGCGAAGTCTATACCCTTTATGTGCTGCCGGATTACCAGGAAACGGGGCTGGGCCGGGCCTTGCTTCTTGGGCTTTTCAAATGCCTGGTGGCCGAGGACCGGAAATCGGCTCTTATTTGGGTGCTGCGTGATAATCCAGCGCGTTTTTTCTATCAGGCCATGGGCGGCAGGCTGGTGGGCGAGCGGACGGAAAAGCTGTGGGGCGAGAAATTGGGCGAGATGGCCTATGGCTGGCCCGACCTCAGGGGCGTGCTCGCAAAGACGGTATGAAAAGTTTTTTCCCAACTTGACCCCGGCCGGCGCAGGCGGCACAATCCATCAGTTCCGCGGGGAGCCCCGGGAGGGGGGCTGAGAGGCCACCGGCGCCGAAAGATCAACGCGTATTTCGGTGAATGTGGAAACCCGTCGAACCTGATCCGGGTCATGCCGGCGTAGGAATTGGAACCTGCCACCGACCGGATGGATCGAAAATCCGTCCGAGCATTTTTCCCGGGTCTCCGAGTGTCACGAGTGATCGAGGAGATCCATGATGAACGTCCATTCAAAACCCAAAAAATTTTCGGTGACTACCGGTGCCCTGCCGGGGTCTAAGCGCGTCTATGTCAAGGGTGAGCTGACCGAAGGGCTGCGCGTACCCATGCGCGAAATCGCCCTTCACGAATCGGCCAATGAGGCGCCGGTGCTGGTCTATGATACCTCAGGCCCCTATTCGGATCCGGAAGTGAAAGTGAATATTGAAGAAGGGCTTGCCCCCTTGCGCACGGATTGGATCCGGGGCCGGGGTGATGTTGAAGAATATGAAGGCCGCCATGTGCGCCCGGAAGATAATGGGGGCGCCGAAGGCGAAGCGTTGGTCCGGGAATTCCCCAACAAACGGCGCCCCTTGCGGGCCAAGGGTGGCGCCGCCGTAAGCCAGATGGCCTATGCAAGGGCCGGGATCGTCACGCCGGAAATGGAATATATAGCCATCCGCGAAAATATGGGCCGGGCCGAGGCCGCCAAGGGCCCCCGCGACGGCGAGGATTTCGGCGCCTCCATCCCCGATTATGTGACGCCTGAATTCGTCCGGGACGAGGTAGCCAGGGGCCGCGCCGTGATCCCGGCCAATATCAATCATCCCGAAGCCGAACCCATGATTATTGGGCGCAACTTCCTGATCAAGATCAACGCCAATATCGGTAATTCGGCGATCACTTCTTCGGTCGCCGAGGAAGTGGACAAGATGGTCTGGGCGTCGCGCTGGGGAGCGGACACGGTGATGGATTTGTCCACCGGGCGCAACATTCACAATATCCGGGAATGGATTTTGCGCAATTCCTCTGTGCCCATCGGCACCGTGCCCATCTATCAGGCATTGGAGAAAGTGGACGGCATTGCGGAGGATCTGACCTGGGAAGTCTACCGCGACACCTTGATCGAACAATGCGAACAGGGCGTGGATTATTTCACCATCCATGCCGGCGTGCGCCTGCCTTATATCCACCTCACGGCGGAGCGGGTGACGGGTATCGTCAGCCGCGGCGGATCGATCATGGCCAAATGGTGCCTGGCCCATCATAAGGAAAGCTTCCTTTATGAGAATTTTGGTGAAATCTGCCAGATCCTGGGTGCCTATGATGTGGCCTTCTCCCTGGGCGACGGGTTCCGTCCGGGCTCCATCGCCGATGCCAATGACGCGGCCCAATTCGCCGAATTGGAGACATTAGGTGAGTTGACCCAGCTTGCCTGGAAACAGGATGTCCAGGTCTTCATCGAAGGGCCGGGCCATGTGCCCATGCACAAGATCAAGGTCAATATGGAAAAGCAGCTCGAAGTCTGCGATGAAGCACCTTTCTATACGCTTGGCCCTCTGACCACGGATATCGCGCCCGGCTATGATCACATCACATCGAGCATCGGGGCGGCCATGATCGGCTGGTTCGGCTGCGCCATGCTTTGTTATGTGACGCCCAAGGAACATCTGGGCCTGCCCGACCGGGACGACGTCAAGGTGGGCGTGGTCACCTACAAGCTGGCGGCCCATGCAGGCGATCTGGCCAAGGGCCATCCCGGCGCCATTGAGCGCGACAACGCCATCAGCCGGGCGCGCTTCGAATTCCGCTGGGAGGATCAGTTCAACCTGTCTCTCGATCCGGAAACGGCCACCGAATATCACGACCGCACTTTGCCCAAGGAGGCCCACAAGGTGGCCCATTTCTGTTCTATGTGCGGGCCCAAATTCTGCGCCATGAAGATCAGCCAGGAAGTGCGCGACTATGCCAAGGAAAAGGAAGCCAAAGAAGGCATGGACCAGATGTCGGAAAAATTCCGTGACGGCGGCGCGGAGATCTATAGCGAGGATTATAAGGGCGATGGGGGAAAAGCCGACGTCGCTGAATAGATTGGGGGGATGCGATAGCGGTTTGGTTCTCGAATCTGGAAAGTGTACCAGCTTCAATCGACCAGATTCCTCCATCATTAATTAACGAAGTAATTTGATGATATAGTCATCACAAGCCTATGGGGTCGATATGACTATATTATTTTCGACTGGTTATGAAGCATCTTCTCTTGAAGATTTTTTGGGAACGTTGAAAGTCTCAGGAATTTCAAACCTTATCGACGTCAGGCAGATTGCTGCCTCGCGTCGAAAAGGGTTTTCCAAAAATGCCCTTCGCACGGCATTAGAATCTGTAGAGATTGACTATGTACATCTTGCCGGTTTGGGAGATCCCAAAGAAGGTAGGGACGCAGCGAGGGCTGGTCGTTTCGATGATTTTCTCGATATATTTTCAGCACATATGGATACGCCGGAGTTCTCAGCTGATCTGGATAAGGCAATTCAACTTACGCGTACTGGTAATGCCTGTCTCTTATATTACGAAAGAAATCCAAAAATTTGCCATCGCACGTTGATTTCAGATAAGATATCAACGCTTATTAGTTCTGAGAATCGTCATCTTGGCGTTCGCGAGGGTATTGCAAAGAATGGCGGCAAAGGAAGGTCGCGAACGCGTATTAGTGCTCGTGAAAGCGTTGCCACATGTGGGTGATCAGCATGGTGAGACAGTATGCTGCGCTGGCGTGACTTCTAAAAGAGAGTGGCGACGGCAATTTCCGGTTCCATTTAGATACCTCGAAAATCAATAATTCAATCGTTGGCAATGGATTGAATATGACTGGCGAGAGCCGTCTAATGACAAAAGATCAGAAAGCCAACGTGTCCAAGAAGCCACCATTGTTCCCGGCCGAGAGATGCCAAAAAAGGAGCGCGCCCCTTTTCTGAGCCCGATTGTTTTAGGATCGACTTCAGAGGCCCAAGAAAAAGGCCAAACCCTGGGACTCATTCGACCGGTCAACCCGAAATCCTCTTACCTTAAAAAGGATGAAAAACAGATCGAACTAGGCTCAGGACCCATTAATTATTCATTCAGGATTTCACTTG
>CAZBQG010000094.1:0-15263 GCA_964493945.1 uncultured Rhodospirillaceae bacterium | reverse complement strand
GGCGCCCGGCGAGACCGGCACCCTGGCCATCAAACAACCCCTTCCGCCCGGCACCATCCAGACGCTGTGGAACGCCGATCAGCGTTTCATTGATGCCTATATGGTGGAATTTCCCGACTATTACATGACCGGCGATGCGGGCTTTATCGACGAAGACGGCTATGTCTATGTCATGTCGCGCACCGACGACATCATCAATGTGGCCGGACACCGGCTGTCTACCGGGGCCATGGAAGAAGTCCTGGCGGCCCATCCGGATGTGGCCGAATGCGCCGTCACGGGTGTTGCGGATGATCTGAAGGGTCAGTTGCCGCTTGGATTCCTGGTGCTTAATGCGAGCATCGGGCGCGCAAGCGATGAAATCATCGCCGAGGCGGTACAAATGGTGCGCGATAAGATCGGCCCGGTCGCCGCATTCAAGACGGCCACCATCGTCTTGCGTCTGCCCAAGACAAGGTCCGGTAAAATTCTGCGTGGCACCATGACTAAGATCGCCCAAGGCGAGGAATATAAAATGCCCGCGACCATCGATGATCCGGCCATCTTGACCGAAATTGCGGAGGCGCTAAAGGGCGTGGGCTATCCGAAATAGACCCTATTTCTTGGCGTCCTCCAGCATCTCCACCTCGCCGCCAGACTCTTTCCAGCCGTTGAAACCGTCGCCGATATGGAGCACGGGTTTGAGCCCCATTTCCTCCGCCATTTTCGCCGCCAGGGCCGAACGCCAGCCGCTGGCGCAGTAAAACACAAAGCCCTTCTCGTCCTGGAATATGGGTTTGTGATAGGGACTTTCGGGATCGACCCAGAATTCCAGCATGCCCCTGGGGCAGGAAAAGGCGCCCGGTATTTTGCCTTCCCGGCGCAATTCCCGGATGTCGCGGATATCGATGAACAAATGGCTGTCATCGGCCAGCAAGGATTTGGCCTCCTCGGACGTAACCGCCGTGACCTGGGCATCGGCATCGGCCAGCAGTTCCTTGTATCCTTTGGTGATGGTCTGGGGCATGGAAGTTTTCTTTCAATTGTGCTGAATTCATTTAAAGCAATTGTAATTGAAGTCGGGGACGGGGCAAACTCCTTCCGCTTGATCATTTGGACAGCCAGCCGATGAATGTGCCCGGCGAAAAGACTGACGGAAACATCCTCCAGCGCCTTACTGGTAGGCTGATGAGTGTGCCCCGCATCATCATTGGCACATTGGTGCTTTTCTCCATCGCCCTCAACTTCGCCAATGTGATCGGGCGCTATGTCTTCCTCACGCCCATCATCTGGGCCGAAGAGGTGATGATCTTCATTATGGTGTGGTGCGTGTTCATGGGCGCCATCCTGGTGTCCTGGGACGGCCAGCATTTGAAGATGGACCTGGTGTCAGCCAAATTGAAGGCACCCTTGAAGCAGATCGTCAACGGTTTTGCACTGGCCACATTCCTGATCGCCTGCGGCTTCGTGGCCGCGCAATCCTTCAAAGCGGTAGACCTGTTCGGGCGCCTGGGACAGGAAAGCACGGTTGCCGGTATCCCCATGGTCATTCCCCATGCGGCGCTGCTTATCGGCTTTCTTCTCATGACCATCGGCGTCGCGGTGCGCTACCGCGAACATGTCAGCGGCCAGTTGGGTGGCGGGCTGGAAGGGTTGATCCCCGATGAAAGCGATACCGAACCCGGAAAAAAGGCTTAAGCCATGGGTTGGATAATGGCCCTGCTGCCCATCGCGCTTTTGCTGCTGGGCTTCCCGGTCTTTCTTACCTTGCTGGCGACGGCGCTGGTTCTTTTGCTTTTTTTCCTGGATGTGCCCCTGGTCCAGATGCACATCACCATGTTCGGCAGCGTCGACAAATTCGGCCTTTTGGCCGTGCCCTTTTTCCTCTT
Source organism: uncultured Rhodospirillaceae bacterium (assembly GCA_964493945.1). Lineage (GTDB taxonomy): Bacteria > Pseudomonadota > Alphaproteobacteria > Rhodospirillales > UBA2165 > CAZBQG01. Next base: position 13,395 of record CAZBQG010000094.1, on the reverse strand, counting down.
CGCCGGCGAATTGATGGGCCGGGGCGGTATCTCCCGGCGGCTGGTCACTTGGGTCATGGCCCTGGTGGGGGGGGTGCGCGGCAGCCTGGGCCTGACCACGGTCGGAACCTGCACCATCTTCGGCGCCATTTCCGGCTCCAGCCCGGCGACCGTGGCGGCCATCGGGCAGATCATGTTCAAACCGCTCCGGGATGCGGGCTATGACGAAAAATTCGCCGTCGGCGTGCTGACCTCGTCAGGCGCCATCGCCATCGTCATCCCGCCCTCCATCGCCATGATTCTCTATGGCATGGCGGCAGAGGAGAATGTAGCGATGTTGTTTGCCGCGGGCATCCTGCCCGGTCTGCTGATCGCCGGGCTGATGGGTATCTATATTTATATTTATGCTACCCGCAAAGGTATCCGGGAGGGCAATTCCTTTGAGATGAAAGTCTTCCTCGAAGCCAGCCGCGAAGGTATCTGGGCCCTGGGCATGCCCTTTATCATCCTGGGCGGTATCTATGCGGGGATATTCTCACCGACCGAGGCGGCCGGCGTTTCGTGTGTCTATGCCATCTTCGTGACCAAATTCATCTATCGCGACATAAGCTGGTCGGGCCTTTGGGATGTGGCAGTCAGTTCCATGTATCTGACGGCCCAGGTGCTGATTATCGTCGCCGCCGCCGGCGTCTTTTCCTGGCTGCTCACGGTCAGCGGAATTCCGCAAAGTCTGGTGAAATGGATCGACGCCTTCAATTTGTCGCCTTGGATGGTTTTGTTGGTGATCAATATTCTGCTGCTCATCGTCGGCTGTGTGCTGGATCCCTCCTCGGCCATCCTCATTCTCACGCCTTTGCTTTTACCCATCGTCAAGGCCATCGGCGTGGATCTGGTCCATTTCGGCATCATCATGACGGTGAACCTGTCCATCGGCATGTTCACACCGCCCTTCGGGCTCAACATTTTCATCGCCCAGGCCCTGTTCAAGGTGCCCTTGTCGCGCATCTATCCGGGGCTGGTGCCCTTCATTGCCATCAATATCGTGGCCCTGGGCCTGGTCACCTATATCCCCGAGATATCCCTTTTCCTGACCCGCTTTTTACTTTAGGGCAAAGAAAAAGGCCGGGACGCGGACCCCGGCCTGATCCGTCTTTCCCGTGGCGTTCTATTTCCGGTGCTTCTTCACCGACGCCAGGAGTTTGGCATAGATATCCTTGATGCGCGGGTTGGAAGCGGCCACCGATGAGCCCACCGTCGCCATCTTGGACATCAGCAACTTGCGCTCGGCGGGCGGCAACTGGATCAGCTCGCCGCCGTTCTTGACCCAGATCTTGCGCAAAATCTGGCGTTCCTTGAGCGAAAAGCGGTACATTTCATCTTCCAGTTCGCGCCCCGTATCCAGAACCACCTTGCGCAAATTTCCGGGCAGTTTGTTCAGAAACATGTTGCTGGCAAAGATGACCACGGGAATCATCCCCTCGTCGGATTCGGTGAGAAACTTGGAGATGGTCCAATATTTGAACGGCACGAAGATGACCAGCGCCGATTTGACTCCATCCAGCGCGCCCCGCTGCAGCGCCGGCAGAACCTCCAGCAGCGGCATGGGCGTGGCCGCCGCACCGAGGCGCTTCATGGCTTCAACTTCCATGTCGCTGGCCAGCACGCGAATCTTCAGGCCCTTATAATCCGCTACCTTGCGGATGGCCCGCGAGCGCGAAACCACGGCCACCGTGCCCGAGATATACATGCTGATGCCCCGGATACCCTTCTTCACGCCGGCATTGAGAAAAGCCTCGCGGAAAGAGGGATCGGTGATGGATTTCTGGGCGTGCTCCAGGCTGTCGAACAGGCCTGGCGCATCCAGCACCTGATAGTTGGGCTCAACACCCTTGACGAAGGCCGGCGGGCCGACCCAGGCCTCCACCGTGCCCAGTTGCAGCCCTTCGATGGAGCGGGGAATGGTGCCTAACTGGCTGGACGGAAACAGCTTGACCGATATGGTCCCCTTGGTCCGTTCCTCCACACGTTTTTTAAAGCGGGCCATCCATACGTTCTGATTGCCCCGGGGCGTGGCGGTGCTGATTTTCATGGTGTATTTCTGCGCCATGGCTGGCGCTAAGGGCTGAGCCAGAAAACTAAGCCCGGTGACGGCGGCAAAACAAAGTGCCGCGCCACTTATTCTGAAAATGGTTGATCTCATTGCATCCTCCCTTGGCAGGTTAAGCACTCAACTGTTAATGCAATAAATTCAACCGGTCCGCAAGCCGTTAGGAGATGGTTAGGAGATGAAATGATTGGCGGCGGGCTCAATCGAACAGCTTGTCGATCTCCGCCTGACTGACGCCCTCGCCGGCATGTTGGGGCCCGGCCAGGAGTTTTTCGTCTTCAGTCTTTTCCTGATCGGGTTTGACTTCCACCTTATCCAGGTCCGACTTGCCCCAGACCGAAATCAGGCTGTTCACCCGTTCCTCGATATATTGCAGGGATTTGACCACCTTGGTGATGCCTTGCCCAGTGATGTTCTGGAACGAGCAGGCTTCATAGACGCCCATGCTGTTCATGGGTATTTCATCAATCAATGCAAGAGGGGCTTCGCCGCTCACCGTATCGCGCAGCTTATCGATCAGCTCGTCATTCTTCTCGGCAGTGGCGATGATCTTGTTGGTGGCTTCCTCGGTGGCCGCGACGATGGCGTCTAACTGGCCACCCATGGAGGCGAAGTGATGTTCCTCATCGGCCGGCCGGTCGATGGCGGCGATTTCGTTCCGCACCTTCTGAATATAGTCGAACATGCCGACCAATTCCTTGTGGATAACTTCAACGTCCTCCTCGCCACTCATGCCGCTCACCCCGCACGCAATGTATCTGGCCGGAATGGTGGTCGGCTCCCATTGAGTGGTCCAGGTTGAATGTTAGTGCATGACCGGCCTGTGGTCCATTGGAACGATGGTTTCTGGGGCTGGTGGGCGAGATCAACCGCCAGGTCAACCAATCGACGGAAATGGCTAATCAGGTGGTCCGGGAAGCGACCCGCACCAACGAGGATGTGAGAAATCTGGCCAAGGGCGCCGATGAGATCGACAATTTGGTGGATTTCATCAAGGATATGGCCGGGCAGACCAATCTTCTGGCCTTGAACGCAACCATTGAGGCTGCGCGCGCCGGAGAGGCGGGCAAGGGATTCGCCGTGGTCGCATCGGAGGTCAAGAATCTGGCCAACCAGACGGCCAAGGCGACCGAGGATATCGCCGAGCAGGTGCTGACCATCCAGGAAGCAACGGGCGGCGCGGTCAAGTCCATTGAGGACATCACCAAGAACATCGAGAACCTGAACGAAACCTCGACGGCCATCGCGGCAGCCATGGAGGAACAGGGTGCAGCAACCCAGGAAATCGCCTGCAATGTGGAAGAAGCCTCGGCGGGTACGTCGGAGGTAACGTCGAACATAACCACCGTCAGTTCGGCGGCCGCCGAAACCAGCCAGGCCTCCACCAAGGTCCTCTCGGCAGCCGACGATCTCACCGCCCAAAGCACACGGCTCGACGAAGGGATAAGCACCTTCCTCACCGAACTACGCAAGGCGCTCTGACCATATCGCTTCCAGCCGGGACCACCAATGATGCTTGAACCCTGCGGATCGCGGGTTATCATTGGTCCAGGAATTCAAGGCGGGACTATGCCCGTCCCTGGACCAATCTATCCGCGGAGATGACTTCATGGACTGGAAACTTCCCACTCCCACCGAGCTGGATCACGAGGCGGAATTCACCACCCGGGAGAAGCGGGTTCAGGACGTGATCGGGCTGCGCGAGCCCGACCGGGTGCCCTTTTATTTTTCCATCCGCTTCTGGCCGTCGACCGAAGCGGGCATGACCTGTGAAGAGGCCATGTATAACCCGACGAAGACGGCGGACGCGGCGCGCCAATCCATCGTTGATTTCCAGCCAGACCTTTATCAGCTACCGGCCCCCATCATGATGCACGGGCCGGCATTGGAAACCATCGGCCTGAACACCCTGGCCTGGCCCGGTCACGGCACGGACCCCAATGTGTCCTTTCAGTATCTGGACAAGGAGTTCATGAAGCCGGACGAATATGACGATTATCTGTTCGATCCTTCCGGCTATTTCCTGAAGACCTATCTGCCGCGCATCGCTGATGTGTTCGAGCCCTTCGGCAAGCTGCCAGATTTCGGCTATGTCTATCACACGCGCAGCGTCGCCGCGGCGCGCTCATTCACCGATCCCGACATCAAGCGGGCCTTCGAAACCCTGGCCAAGGCCGGCGATCAGCAATCCAAAGCGCTCGCCATCGCTATCCAATTCGTCAAGGATATGGCCGGGCTGGGTTTCCCCAATTTCAGCGTCTCCAATTCATCGGCGCCCTTTGATCTGATAGCCGATTATTACCGGGGCTCCAAGGGCGCCATGCTGGACATGTTCCGCCAGCCCGACAAGCTTCTGGCGGCCATGGAAAAGGCCCGGGTCTTCATCCTCAACGCCTCCATTGCCAACGCCAAAGGCAAGCGGGGCAAGCTGGTGTTCATCCCGCTTCATTGGGGACTGGACGGTTTCATGTCGCCCGAACAGTTCAACACTTTTTATTGGCCCCAACTGCGCGGCATTATGATGGATCTGATTGATGCGGGTCTGGTGCCCTATGTGTTCTGGGAAGGGGATTGCAGAACCCGGCTGGAAACCATCGCCGATATTCCCGCCGGCAAGGCGATCTACAAGTTCGAGCGCACGGACATGTTCAGGGCCAAGGACATTCTGGGCGATGTGGTCTGCATTCAGGGCAATGTGCCGGGATCCCTGATCAATGCGGGAACGCCCCAGGATGTGGATGATTACTGCAAGAAATTGATCCAGGGGGTTAAAAGAGGTGGGGGATTCATCTTGGACGGCGCAGTCGGCGTGCCCGACGAATCCAAATACGAAAACGTCGTGGCCATGTCCCAGTCCGTCCACAAATACGGGGTCTACGGATGAGCGAAAAAAGCGGGGCAGAGTTGTTCGCCGAGCGCGAAAAGCGGATTGCCGACAATGTTGCGCTGATCGAAACGGACCATGTGCCCTTTGCCTATGGCTCGCGTTTCTGGGCGGCTAAGCTGGCTGGGATTACGTTTCAGGAATTCATGTATGACGCCGACAAGGCCATCGACGCGACCCGCGAAGCCATCCGCCTGTTGCAGCCCGATTGCATCGGCGCCACCGTCTATGCCTTTGGCGATGCCATGGAAACCGCCGATTACAAGCCCATGCTTTGGCCCGGCCATGGCGCGGACCCCAATGTGTGTTTCCAATATATAGATGAGGAATTCATGTCGGCGGACGAATATGACGAATATTTGTTCGATCCGACGGGCTATTACATGAGCAAATATCTGCCCCGCATCATGGGCGCCTATGAAGGGCTAGCCGGGTTCCCCGATCTTCCCACCCAGGTGGAATGGGGCGTGGTCACGGGCCTGCGTCCCTTCACCGATCCCAAATTGCAGGAAAACATGAAGCGCCTGTTCAAGGCCGGCGAACAGATCGACGCCACCATGAAAAAAATCGGCGCCTTCGCCGGCGAAATGGCGGCGGAAGGCTTTCCCCTGGCGGCCGGCGGGTTCTGCAAATCACCCTTCGATCATTTCGTCGATTCCATGCGGGGCTCCAAGGGCGGCATGCTGGACATGTTCCGCCACAAGGAAAAGCTGATCGCGGCCATCGAAAAGGCAGGCCAGTTCATCATCCGGGGTGTCGCCGAAGGTGCCCGGGCCGTCGGCTGCCCCTATGTCTTTATTCCGCTTCATTGGGGGCTGGACGGCTTCATGTCGCCCGATCAGTTTGGTACCTATTACTGGCCTTATCTGCGCAAGGTGATCATGCATTTCATCGATGAGGATCTGGTCCCCGTCGTGCTTTGGGAAGGCGATTGCACGACGCGCCTAGAAATCATCGGCGATATTCCCGAAGGCAAGGCGGTCTATTGGTTCGAAGCCACCGATCTGGTCCACGCCAAGGATGTATTGGGCGATACGATCTGCCTCCGGGGCAATGTGCCGGGCTCGTTGCTGAATACGGGCTCCGAGCAAGACGTGGATGAGTATTGCCGCAATCTGGTTGAAAAGGTGGGCAAGGGTGGTGGCTTCATCATGGATGGGGCGGCTTCGATCCCCGATGAGGCAAAGAACGAAAATGTCATCGCCATGGCCCGGGCCGGAGTCAAATATGCCAACTGAGGAAAAATCAGGCGCTGAATTATTTGCCGAGCGCGAACAGCGCATCCAGGACTGTATCGCGCTACGTGAAACGGACCGGGTGCCCTTCAGCTTCTTCGCCCATTTCTGGCCGGCTACCCTGGCCGGCATGAGCTTCAAGGACGCCATGTATGACTATGAGCGTTTCAACGACGCCGTGCGCCAGTCCCTCAATTTGCTGGAACCAGATGAATATTCCCTGACGCAGATATCCATCAGCCTGGGGCCGACCCTAGAGATGATGGACTACAAGCAGCTCGAATGGCCCGGCCACGGAACCGATCCCAATACGTCTTATCAATATATCGACAAGGAATATATGCGGGCGGACGAATATGACGACTATCTGATGGATCCCACCGGCTTTTTCCTTAGGACCTATATGCCCCGCGTCGCCGGCGTCTTCGAGCCCTTCACCCGCATGCCCCTGTTCCCGTCCTTGTTCTATACCAAAATGGTGAAGACGCCGACCGCCTTTGCCCATCCGGAGCTGTTTGGCGCCTTCGAGAAAATCGCCGATGCCGGATGCGAAATGCGGAGCATGATGAAAATCGCCTTCGCCTTCGCCGGCGAGATGGCCGAGGCAGGCTATCCCCAGAGCCAATCCGCCGTCGGCGCCGCACCCTTCGATCATTTCGCCGATTATTTGCGCGGCTCCAAGGGCGCCATGCTGGATATGTTCAGAAACCGCGATAAATTGCTGGCCGCCATGGACAAGGCGGCTTATTTCATCGCCCGCGATGCCATCGAATCTGTGCAGCGCACTCCTTGTAAAGTCGTTTTCATACCGCTCCATTGGGGGCTGGACGGTTTCATGTCGCCCGATCAGTTCGAAACCTTCTTCTGGCCGCCGCTGCGCAAGGTGATGATGATGCTCATCGAGGCCGATCTCACGCCTTTGGTCCTGTGGGAAGGGGATTGCGAAACCCGGCTTGGAACCATCGCCGATATTCCAAAAGGCAAGGCGGTCTATTGGTTCGAAAAGACCAACCTGATCAAGGCCAAACAGGTGCTGGGCGATACGGTCTGCCTGCGCGGCAATGTGCCCTCATCCATGTTGACCACCGGCACACCCGAAGATGTGGATGAGTATTGCGCCAAAATGATCCGCGAAGTGGGCAAGGGCGGCGGCTTCATCATGGATGGCGCCGTCGGCATTCCCGATGAGGCAAAGCCGGAAAATGTCGTGGCCATGGCCCAATCGGTCCATAAACACAGCCCCGGCTGAGACCCTGAAACATGAAACTGTATGATTACCGCCCGGCGCCCAATCCCCGCAGGGTGCGCATTTTCATCGCCGAAAAAGGCATGACCATCCCCACGGTGCAGGTGGATTTCCCCAACAAAGAACAGCATTCGGACGCCTACCGAAAATTGAACCCCTGGTGCACGGCGCCGGTGCTGGGGCTCGACGACGGCACTTGCATTTCCGAATGCATGGCCATTTGCCGCTACCTGGAAAACATCCAGCCCGATCCTCCCCTGATGGGCGTGGATGCCAAGGACAAGGGCCTGGTCTCCATGTGGGAGCACCGCTTCGAATTCGACGGCATGACCACGGTCCGCGATGCCCACAGAAACAGCCTGCCCGAATTAAAAAGCCGCGCGCTAGCGGGCTTCGCCGAAGTGCCCAAGATCCCCGCCCTGGCGGAACGGGCGCGGGGCCAGGTAGAACGAATGTTCCAGGCCCTGAATACGCGTCTGGGCGAAACTGAATTCCTGGCGGGGGAACGCTACACGGTAGCCGATATCACCGCCCAGGTAGCCACCGATGGCGCCATCGCACTGGATATGGGCATCCCCGCCGGGGCGGATCATGTCAAACGCTGGCACGAAGCGGTAAGCCAAAGGCCCAGCGCCAAAGCCTGAACCCGGAAGAGAGCGGAAGAAGACTTTGTTTGGCATGAGCCGTTCCGGCTCCTTTTCGATTATGTATTCTCCGCCGCCGGGTCAAGGGCTGTCCTCTGCGCTTCGCACCTGCGGGATCCCCTGACCCGGACGTCTGTTGTTGCCTTGCGGGGAAGTGGCCGGGCTTGGTCTCGCCCAATCTTTCAACCCCCTTGCTGGCAAACGGGAGCACCCCTTCCGCCGCTCCGGTGTTGCCGGGGACGGGAAGGCCTGGCCGCCGGCAAGGCAATCAGGGCCGCAAACCCCTTCTTCTTCCCCCCTACCTCCTGACCACCAAAAATATTCCCCCACAGACCAGCGCCGCGCCGGCGAAATGGTGGGCGAATAGGCTTTCGCCCAGGAACGGAATGGCCATGGCGGCACCAAAAACCGGCAGGAGATTGGTGAAGATGGCCGCCCGGTTGGGCCCCACGGCCCGGTTGGCGCCGTTCCATAAAATCAATGCGAGCGACGAGGCAAAGACCGAGATGCCGAAGATGGCGGCCAGGGTCTCCAGGCTCATGGGCACCGGGCGGGAAATCACCGTTTCCGCAATATAAAAGGGCAAAACAAACAGGCTGCCGCCGATCGTGATGATGGGGGCCGAGACCAGGCCTATTTCTTGCGGGATGCGCCTTAAATTAATGGCATAGACCGAATAAAAAACCGTGCCCAGCACCACCAGCAAATCACCCTGGTTGAAATCCAAATTGGCAATAATGCGCCAATTCCCTTCCGTCACCATCACCGCGATACCGGCGGCGGCGGCGATCAGGCCCAGTACCTGACGGCGGGATAATTTCTCCCTTGTGGCCAGGAACAAAAGCATGGCGGTCATGGCCGGCTGAGAGGAATTGACCAGGGTGATATTGATGGCGCCGGTGAAATGGGCTGAATAGACCATCAGGGTACCGCCGATGGTCATCACCGCGCCCAACCCGCAAAGCATCCACAGATTTGCGCGCAACACAGTCCAGTTTTCGCGCATTTGGGGCCACAGGAAGGGCACCAGCACCAGGCCCGCCACGAACCAGCGAAAGAAAGACAGCCCGAGGGGTGGAATGGTGTCGTGGACCGCGCGGGTAATGATGATGCCGATGGTCCACAAAAATACGGTAAAGACCAGGGCCGGGTAGGCCGCGCGGGGGGACAGAATCTGGCCGGGAGTGGGTCGCACAGAGGATGGCATGGGCCTAACATAACAAGCCTCTTGTCCGGCGTCTCGATTTTCGCTTTCATCGCCTTGAATAAAAATCTGGAGGAGCTGCCAAATGGATTTCCCGCTGAACACCCTGGACGGCTTGATCCCCAATGACGTAGTCGCCGAAATGGGCACCCATCAGGGCGAGGCGGCCCTTCGCCTGACCATCACCCCGGGTGCCCAGACATCCGATTGCCCCACCTTCGCCATGATCGAAGGGGTGGATTTCACCGACGGCACAATCGAAGTGGAACTGGCCGCCCAGCCCGCCCCTGATGCGCCCGAAGGAGCCAGGGGCTTTGCCGGACTGGCCTTCCGCATCGCGCCCGGTATTTCCAGCTTCGAGGGGATTTATCTGCGCCCGACCAATGGGCGCGCCCCGGTTCAGCTTCGGCGCAACCGGGCCTGTCAGTATTTCTCATACCCTGATTACAAATTCGACCGGCTCAGGGCCGAAGCGGCGGGCGAATATGAAAGCTATGTGGATCTGGAACCGGGCGCCTGGACCCATATGCGCATAGAAGTTGAAGGCGATACCGCCAGGCTTTACGTCCACCATGCCGATCAGCCCACCCTTTTGGTCAATGATCTTAAATTGGGCGCGGGCGCCCACGGCGCCATCGGGCTGTTCATCGATATGGGGACCGAGGGTTTTTTCAGGAATTTGAAGGTAGCGCCCAAATGAGCACGGATTATTCGATATGGTCGCTGGGGTTCACCCATTCCTTCATGCCCCGTGATTTTTTCGGCGGCACCATAAAGAATTCGGACAAAGGCCCAGCCAAGGTGCCCATGTTCCTGAGTGCGGTGATGGGCGGTGAGGTGGGAGAGGTAGCCAAACCGATGGTCATCGATACGGGCCTGAAAGGTACCTGGTCACCATCGGGCAATTCCTATGATGATTGCGAAAGCCCGGGAACGGTCCTGGCCAAGGTGGGGATCGATCCGGATGAGGTGGAAACGGTTATCCTGACCCATCTGCATTTCGATCATATAGGCAATCTGGATGCCTTCCCCAATGCGAATTTCGTTGTCCAGCGGACCGAATATGACGGCTGGAAACGGGTGCTCCAATGGCCCGACGAGGACCTTCGGCCCAATGAGCGGGGCTGGCCATTATCCTCCATCTATCCGCCGGATTTCGACGTGCTGGATGAATTGACCCAGGCGGGCCGGGTAGAGTTCATCGAGGGCGACAGGGAAGTGGCGCCCGGACTGGTCTGCCATCTGGCGGCGGACAGTCATACCTTTGGCTCCCAATGGGTGGAGATACGCACCCAATCGGGCCCCTATGTGGTCGCCGGGGATTGCGTCTATTGGTATGAGAATCTGGAAAATATGTGGCCGCCCGCCTATGTGCAAGGCAATTGCTGGAACCTGCTGGCCGCCTACCGGGAAATCAATTCTTTGCTTGATGGCGATATGGGGCATCTGGTGCCCGGCCATGATCCGCTCATATTCGAACAACATCCAAGTTGGACCAGCGGGCTCAACAAACTGGCAGAAATCAATCTGGCCGAAGGTGCGGCTTCGAAAAACCCAGGCTCATGACTCCTGGTCCAGAATGAAAAGACACAGTGCGCCGGCCAGGGCGCCAAAGGCGATCACGCCAAAACCCCAGGCCCAGGCGCCGGGGGCCCCCTCACCACCCGCCAAATCAAGGGCTACACCGACGGCCAATGGCCCCAAAATCCCACCGATCCATCCCACCGCCCCATAGACCGCCATGGAGACGCCCCGCATATGTTCGGGTGAGGCGTTGATGGCACCCGCCGCCGTCATGGCTGTGCGGCCAAAAGACGTGCTGCCCGATGTCATACTGAGAAAGGTGGCGGGCCAGGGCAAAGGCCCGATGCTCTGCTCGATAGCCAGGGCCAAAACCAAAGACACCATGGCCGTGCCGATCAACATTCGCCTGCGGTTGAACCGCGCCGCCAGCTCCCCCAGAACCATGGCCGCCGGAACCCCCAACAGGGTCACGCAGGCGGCCAGGACGGCGGGGCTGATGCCCCAGATGACGCCCGGCTGGCGCTGATCCAGTTCGGTAAAATAGACCACCAGCCAGGCGCGGGCCGCGAACACCTCCCAGGCGGTGCCGAACAGCATGAGCACATAGGCCATGATCCGCCGGTTGGTCAGCACGGCCTTGGAATCAAAGGTGGCACCGATGGGCTTGACCGGCCCGGTGGGCGGCCTGGCCGGCAGGGCCCAGGCGATGATGCAAAAGGCGGCGACGGCACCCAAGGCGGCCATGGCGAAGGCCCAGCGCCAGCCCAGCCAATCGGTCATTTGCCCGCCGGCCAATATGGACAGCCCCGATCCCAAGGCGAAGACCGATGTGTAATAAGTGATGCCCCGCTGCTGGGCCGAGCCTTCCAGATTATCGGTCATGGATTTGAGGCCCGGCAGATAAATCCCGGCGATGCCCATGCCGGCCAGGGCACGGAAGATGAGCGAACTCCAGAAGCCATAGGCCAGCAGGGCAAAGCCGAAATGAGCGAGTGCACAAAGCGCCGCCGAAGCCAGATAGATGCGCTTTGGATCGATCCGGTCGGTGAGGCTGGTGAGCACTGGCAGCCCCGCCACATAGCCTGCAAACAATATCCCCCCAGCCATCCGGCCTGGGTGTTGCTCAGCGACATGTCGGCGATGATCCGCGGCAGGGCGCTGGCCAGGGTCCAGAATCCCAGCAAATTGAGGATCAGGGCCGCACAGAAGGCGGTTATGAACCAAACGAGCTGACTTTGATTGATCTTTCCATGATTGCAACTATAACAAAGCCCTTCAAAACGCCGAGCAAGGAGAGAAAAACGTGAAACTCGTAACATATATGGATGCCGGGGGAAGTCATGTGGGGGTGGTAAGTGAGGACGGGGAAGGATATATCGCCCTTGGCAAGGCCGCGCCAGAACTTCCAGACTCGATCCGGGGTCTTTTGGAAATGGATGATGGATTGGCCAAGGCCCAGGCGGCAACCCAGGGTGCGGCCGCCGATGGAAAGCTGGCCGGCCTGGATCTGGCGCCGGTCATCCCCGAGCCTCCCGCCATCTGGTGCGTCGGTGTCAATTACAAAGAACATCAGGATGAAACGGGCCGGGGCCCGCAGGATCATCCCATGCTTTTCCTGCGCATCGCCCAAAGCCTGGTGGCCCACGGCAAACCCATCATCCGCCCCAAGGTTTCGGAAAACCTGGATTTCGAGGGCGAGCTGGCGGTGATCATCGGAAAGGGCGGGCGCCATATTTCCAAGGCGGATGCGCTCGGCCATGTGGCCGGCTATGCCTGTTTCAACGAAGGCACCATCCGCGATTGGCAACGCCACACCGCCCAATATGGCCCGGGCAAAAACTTCCAGGGCACCGGCGGCTTCGGGCCCTGGATGGTGACCGCCGACGAGATGGGCGATCCCTATGCCCAAAGCCTGACCACCCGGCTCAATGGTGAACAGGTGCAGCATGACAGCATCTCGTCGCTGGATTACACCATCGAGGATCTGATCGAATATATCTCCATCTTCACCACCATGAACCCCGGCGATGTGATCAGCACGGGCACGCCGGGCGGCGTGGGCGCCAGGCGCAAGCCGCCGCTGTGGATGAAGCCGGGCGATACGGTCACGGTGGAAATCACCGGCATCGGGACCCTGGAGAATCCGATCGAAGCGGAAGGCTGAGGGACGGAGAGGGATTGGACGGCAGCCCAAGCGCATACGCCCAACCAAAACGCCAGCTTCCACCGCACGGCACCCCCCGTTCCCCCAAGCCCAAAGGATGCAGAAACCAAAGCCCCCCCCCTTACGGGGCTTTGGCCGAGCGCGACTGCGCGAGTGCGCCGAATGGCGCGTAGCCAAGGGGGCGGATGCCTCCGCCCGGCGCGTGAGGGAACCCAAAAAAAACAGCGCCACGCTGAGGCACTGATGACCGGTCTAATCTTTTTTCTCTCCCTGCCCAGCGGGGGAGTGGGAATGTATGAGCGGGGTCAAATTGAGCTAACCCGGAATTGGATAATTAAATACTGTGTCCCCGGCCTAGATTCCAATTGCTGGTGCACCATTAGGTTCTTTTCGAACTTCGTTAGGGGT
>CAZBQG010000093.1:0-15647 GCA_964493945.1 uncultured Rhodospirillaceae bacterium | reverse complement strand
TGCGGATATTGGCGAAGGTGCCGCGCATCATGACTTCGTGATTGCCGCGCCGGGAGCCATAGGAATTAAATTCATCCTCCCGCACCTGACCTTCGTTCAGATAGGTGGCGGCCGGGCCGTTGACGGCGATGGATCCGGCGGGCGAAATATGATCAGTGGTCACCGAATCCCCCAACAGGGCCAGCTCCCGGGCGCCTGAAATATCCTCGACCGGGCCTGGCTCGGGCGTCATGCCTTCGAAAAATGTGGGGTGTTTGACGTAGGTGCTGGTCTCCTGCCAGTCAAAGGTCTCACCTTTGGACCCGGCGATAGCGCGCCATTGTTCGGGGCCTTCCCAGACATCGGCGTAACGGGTCTGGAACATGGCGGGGGTCACGGCCTGGGCGACGGCGTCCTGCACTTCCTGGTTGGTCGGCCAGATATCTTTCAGATAGACCGGCTCGCCGTCTTCGTCCTTGCCCAAAGGATCGGAATAAAGGTCGCGGCTCATGGAGCCGGCCAGCGCATAGGCCACCACCAGGGGCGGCGATGCCAGATAATTGGCTTTCACCTTGGCATGGACCCGTCCTTCGAAATTGCGGTTGGATGACACCACGGCACAAACGGTCAGATCACCTTCATCCACCGCATCCCCCACGGCTTCGGGCAGGGGTCCTGAATTGCCGATGCAGGTGGTGCAGCCATAACCCACCAGATTAAAGCCAAGCGTATCCAGTGCGCCCGTCAGGCCCGCCGCGTCCAGATAATCGGTCACCACCTTGGAGCCCGGCGCCAGGGAAGTCTTGACCCAAGGCTTGACCCGGAGCCCCTTGGCGGCTGCATTCCTGGCCAACAGCCCGGCCCCCAGCATGACCGAAGGGTTGGACGTGTTGGTGCAACTGGTGATCGCGGCGATCACCACATCGCCGTCTTTCAATGTGTAATCCGCGCCGGCCACGTCTTTTTCGCCGCCGCCGCCGATATCGCTCAGCGCCTTGGTGAAAGCCGCCGGCGCCTCGGTCAGATCGATTCTATCTTGCGGCCGCTTGGGCCCGGCCAGAGACGGCACGACCGTGGAAATATCCAGCTTCAGCGTATCGGTGAACAAAGGCTCCGGCGAAGTATCATCCCGCCACATGCCCTGAGCCTTGGCATAGGCCTCGACCAGGGCGACGCGGTCCGCGTCCCGCGAGGTAAACTCCAAAAAGCGGATGCATTCCGCATCGATCGGGAAAAAGCCGCAGGTGGCTCCATATTCGGGCGCCATATTGGCGATGGTAGCGCGGTCGGGCAGAGAAAGATGATCCAGCGCCGGGCCATAAAATTCGACGAACTTGCCGACCACGCCCTTTTCCCGCAGCATTTCCACGACGCGGAGCACCAGGTCGGTGGCCGTCGTTCCTTCCTTAGGTTGGCCGGTCAACTTGAAGCCAACCACTTCCGGGATAAGCATGGAGACGGGCTGGCCCAGCATGGCCGCCTCGGCCTCGATGCCGCCGACGCCCCAGCCCAGAACGGCCAGGCCATTGACCATTGTCGTGTGGCTGTCCGTCCCCACCAAAGTGTCGGGATAAGCGATGGTCTTGCCACCCACTTCGGCGGTCCAGATGGTTTGCGACAGATATTCCAGATTGACCTGATGGCAGATGCCCGTGCCCGGCGGCACGACCCGGAAATTATCAAACGCATCGGCGCCCCAGCTCAAAAATTCATAGCGTTCCTGGTTGCGTTCGAACTCTTTGTCCACATTGATCCCGAAGGCGTCATCGCCGGCAAAGGCATCGACCGTCACGGAATGATCGATGACCAGATCGACGGGGCTGAGGGGATTGATCTTTTGCACATCGCCGCCCATTTCCTTCATGGCCTGGCGCATGGCGGCCAGATCGACCACCGCCGGCACGCCGGTGAAATCCTGCATGAGAACACGCGCCGGGCGATAGGCGATTTCGCGCTCGGCCCGCTGTTCGGCCAGCCAGCCGGCCATGCCTTGGATATCCTCGACGCTGACCGTTTTGCCGTCCTCGTGGCGCAACAGGTTTTCCAAAAGAATCTTGAGGGAATAGGGCAGTCTGGAAATATCACCCAGGCCGCCCTGGCTGGCCGCCTCAAGTGAATAATAGCCGTAAACCGCATCGCCGATCTTCAATTCACGCCGCGTGCCTAGCGTATCATGGCCGAGAACGGTCATGCTGCCTTCCTCCCGTGTAGATCAAAGAGTTTCCTGCCGGGCTTTATAAATGGGTATTGGCCCGCTGCCAACAACCAGGGACCAAATGGGAGGCCATGAAATGGTCAAATTTGCATCTAAAATTTGCCACAATTGCCTGTTTAAATACATTTCTCAGGCCCCCTGATGGCGGCCCAGCCGCCGAAACTTGCGGCCCTGGGGTTAACCCTCAGGGCCATCTTTTTTGGCCGAAACACTGAATTAACCCGAGTGGATCGCCTGCCAGACCGCCTGGGGCGTGGCCGGCATGTCTATATGCCTGATGCCCAGATGGCCCAGCGCATTGACCAGGGCATTGATGATGGCGGGCGGCGCGCCCGTGGTGCCACCTTCGCCTGCACCCTTGATACCCAAGGGGTTGTTGGTCGCCATTACCTCGTTGAAACCCAGATCGAAAAAGGGGAAATCATCGGCCCGGGGCATGGCGTAATCCATGAAAGAGCCGGCAATAAGCTGACCGGTTTGAGGATCATAATCGCAATTTTCCATCAGTGCCTGACCGGCGCCCTGGGCGATGCCGCCCTGGGTCTGGCCATCCACCAGAAGGGGGTTGATCACCCGGCCAACATCATCGATGCCGGTATAGCGGGTGATGGTGATGGCGCCGGTTTCCGGGTCCACCTCCAGCTCGCAGATATGACAGCCATTGGGAAAGGCGTTCAGCGCCTGATTGATTTCGGCCGCGCCTTCCAGGGGCTCCGGAGCGGCGGCGGCCACTTCGAACAGGCCGGCCGAGCGGTCTGTCCCCACCACCCGGAAACGGCCATCGGCGAACTGGATGTCGGAAACTGCCGTTTCCAGCATCTCGGCCGCGATGTGCTTTCCCTTGTCCAGGATTTCATCCCGCGCCTGGCCCAGCAGATAGCCCGCCAGCCGCATGGAGCGCGACGAATGGGACCCGCTGCCTTTTTTGACGATGTCCGTGTCGCCCTCGGTCAGATCAATATCTTTAAAGGGCACGCCCAGCCATTCGCTGATCAATTGGGCGTAACTGGTGGCGTGGCCCTGGCCGCTGTCTTGGGTGCCGACGACCAATTGCACCCGGCCTTTGGGCTTGATTTCCATTTCCGCTCGCTCCACGGGCTGGCCGGTGGCCGTCTCGATATAATTGGCGATGCCGATGCCCAGCAGCCGGCCTCTTTTTTCAGCCTTGGCGCGGCGTGCTTCGAACCCGTCCCAATCGCTTTTGGCCAGGGCCATATCCATGCTTTTGGCGAAATCACCGGAATCAAACACCATGCCGGTCAGGTTTTTGTAGGGCATGGCGGAGGGTGGGATCAGGTTTTTGCGCCTCATTTCAACCCCATCCATGCCCATTTCATGGGCCGCACTGTCGATCAGGCGTTCCAGCAGGAACATGGCTTCGGGCCGGCCCGCCCCCCGGTAGGTGTGGATCGGGTTGGTATTGGTGAACACGGCCTTGGCCAGCACATGGACCACCGGAATGTCATAAACCCCCGTAGTTACCGATATGCCCCTTGTGAGGGGCGTAAAAGACGCGGCATGGGTGCCGAAATTGGCCAAATGGGAGGCGCGCAGCGCCAAAAAATGTCCCGCCTCGTCCAAGGCCAGCTCGACCCGGGTGAACTGATCGCGGGCCGCATCGTCGCTTAAGAATGCTTCGCTGCGCCCCGATACCCATTTGACCGGCCGGTTCATCCGTTTGGCGGCCCATACCACCAGCGGGAATTCCTGATAAAACCGCCCTCGCGTGCCATAGGCTCCGCCTACCTCATGGCAGATGACGCGCATTTTTTCAGGCGCCAGACCGAACATTTTGCAGATGGTGTTTTTGTGGCGCACGGGTGCTGCACTTCCTGCATGGAGCGTCAGCTTGTCATTCGCCTCGTCATATTCACCGATGGCCGCGCGGGGCTCCATGGGGACGCCCGTTACCCGGTTGTTCATGACTTCCATGGAGGTGACGTGATGGGCCCGGGCCATGGCCGCCTCGGTGGCCGCCGGATCGCCCAGTTCGTCATCGACACAGATATTGCCGGGTGCGTCTTCCCATATCAGTGGTGCCTTAGGCTCCAGTGCCGCCTGGGCGCTGGTCATGGCGGGAAGGGGAACGTAGGCCACTTCCACCAATTCGGCCCCGTCCTGGGTCTGGGCAGGCGTCTCGGCGATAACCATGGCGACGATATCGCCTACCCGGCGGGCCTTATCCATGACCAGCGGATCGATGGGCGTGGTGACGGCGCTCTCACCATGCGGGCGCCCCAAGGCCCGCTCGATCACCGTCGGGCGGGCGGCCGGGATGGGAGCCAGGCCATCACCTTCATAGTCCTGGGCTGTCAGCACGGCCAGCACGCCCGGTGCCGCCTCTGCCTGGGCTATGTCGATCTTTTCGATCCGGGCATGGGCATGGGGCGAGCGCAGGAAATGCGCGTGGGCCTGACCCGGCAGGTTGGCATCATCGCTGAACCGGCCCCGGCCCGTCAGCAGGCGCAAATCCTCCTTGCGGCGGACCGGTTTTCCGATGCCTTTATCCATATCCGCCGTCAGACCTTAATTTTCATCAGTTTGGCCGCGTTCTTCCAAAGGATGCGGTCCTTGGCCTCTTTGGAAAGCGCCCGGTTGGAGCGGATGAAAGCGGCCCCATCGTCGCGCACCAGCGGATAATCCGTTCCCATCATCACCTTTCCCAGGCCTGAGACGCTGATCAGATTGTTGAGAATTTTGTGATCGAAAACGATGCTGTCATAGTAAAATTTACGCAAATAGGCGCTGGGCGGCTTTTTGATGTTGGCCCTGACCTCGGCCCTGACATGGAAGGACCGGTCCCCCCGGGCCGCGTAATAAGGCAGATAGCCGCCGCCATGGCAGATGACCACCTTGAGCTTGGGATAGGTATCCATCACCCCTTCATGAATAAGCGACGACATGGCCATGGTTTCCTCAAAGGGCTGGCCAATGGTGTTGAACAGAAAATATTTCTTTAACCGGATGATATCGGTGGTGCCCAGGGGATGGACGAAAATGGGCACGCCCAGTTCCTCGGCCTTGGCCCAGAAGGGGCGGAAGCGGTCCTCACCCAGATCCTTGGCGCGGATATTGGAAGCAATCCAGGCGCCCCGCATTCCCAGCTTTTTGACGCTCCTCTCCAATTCACCCGCCGCACTTTTCGGATGTTGCAGGGCGACCGAGGCCAGACCGACAAAGCGGTCCGGGCTTTTGGCGACCCAATCGGCGACTCCGTCATTGGAAATTCTTGATGCCCGGAGCCCCTTGGGCCCGTCCATCCAATAGCATGATACGGGAAAGTTGGAACTGACCACCTGGATATCCACGCCTGTCCGGTCCATTTCCCTGAGCCGGGTCTTATGGTTTGTGAGGCGCGCCCAGCGGGCCTTGTTGGCATCCAACCCCTTGAGGTCGGCGACCGATTTGGGGCTGAACCAATCCTCCGAGCCGGGCCCCTTGGCCTTGACCGGGTTCTTGGCGAGAAATTCCAGAAGCTCGGGAATGCGGATATGGCTGTGAACATCAATGGCGAAGGGCCGCCTGGAACTTGTCTTGCTTTTGGCTTTGCCGGCCATGACACGTTTCCTCCCTTTGTTTCATTGCCTTGAGGTTAGAGCATTTCCCCGGCGATGGAACACAAAACTTCGCAAAAATAACCTGCCTCAAGGACTTTGGCCCTTCCGTGGTTTAGAGTTCTTTGAGGTTCAGGAAAGGTGCGGAAAATGGAAAAAAGCTGTTTTGGCTGCGCGGTCCTGGAACATTCCGAATGGCAGGCGCTGAAGAAGGACGAAATCGCCCAACTGGACCAAAACAAAACCTGCTCGCACTTTGAGCGGGGCGGGGTCATCTTCAATGAAGGCGATCCCTACACCGGTGTTTATTGCATCTGTGAGGGGCTGGTGGGCATCCGCAAGCTGGATGGGAACGGCAATACCATCCTGCTGGGCCGCATCGGTTATGCCGGCACCAAGCTGGGCTACCGGCCCTTTCTGGCGGGCGAGAATCACCGGGCCACGACCGAGACCCTGGAGCCCAGCACCTTATGTTTCATTAAAGACGCCGTCGTCCGGGCTTTGCTTCGCAGCAATACGGAACTTTGCGGTAATTTCCTGAAAAGTGCGGCCAAGGCCCTGGGCTATGCCGAGGAGGATTACTTCCAGAACGCCACCCGCAGCCTGCGCACCCAAGTCATCCGCCAATTGCTGTTGTTCAAGGGGCGCTACGGCAAGGAAACCAAAGATGGCACGATCCGCATCGATCTGCCTCTGTCGAGGGGTGGTCTGGCGGCCATGTTCGGCGTCCGCTTGGAATCCCTGTCCCGGGCCATCCGGGGCTTGCGCGATGACGGTTTGGTCCAGTTCTCCGGCCGCACCGCGCGCATCCTCAATCTCCAGGAACTTTTCGACGAAATGGGATCCCAATTGCCATCCTGATGACATGCCTTGGCGATACAGGCTAAGTGCATTAAAATAAGGTGGTAAAACCGGGGAGCACAACCACATGAAAGCAATGATTTTCGAGCAATTCGGCGGGCCGGAAGTCCTGCAATATACCGATCAGCCCGACCCGGAAGCGGGCTCGGGCGAAATCACCGTCAATATTCACTCCATCAGCGTCAATCCGGCCGACGGCAAGGTGCGCCAGGGCAAGGGCTATGGCGTCGAAAACATCACCTTCCCTTATATCCTTGGCCGGGATTTCTCGGGCACCGTCGGCGAAGTTGGCGCCGGGGTCAGCGATTTCAAGCCGGGCGATGAAGTGTTCGGTGTGCTGGAAGCGGGCCGGGAAGGGACCTATGCCGAAGCGCTTTACATAAAAGCTTCCCTGGCGGCGGCCAAACCACCGTCCCTTAGTCATGCCGAGGCGGCCGCCCTGGCCCTGGGTGGGCTGACGGCGCTGGTCTCGCTGGAAGATACGGCGGGGCTCGCCAAGGGGGATAAAATTCTCATCCATGCCGGCGCGGGCGGGGTGGGAAGCTTCGCCGTGCAGTTGGCCCATTACATAGGCGCCCATGTCATCACCACCGCCAGCCCCGCCAACCATGATTATGTCACATCTCTCGGGGCCGATCAGGTGATCGATTACAATGCGGTGGATTTTGCCGACGAAGTTTCCGATTTGGATATGGTTTACGATCTGATCGGCGGCGAGGTGCATCAAAAATCCTATTCAGTTCTGAAATCCGGCGGAAAACTGGTCCATATCGCGCCGCCCCCGCCGGGCGCCGAGCCGCCCCGGGACGATATCAAACTTCTCCGCCCCCGCGTCGGGCGTGACCGGGAACATATGGAACGGATTGTCGAACTGGTTGGCCTGGGGGCCATCCGCCCGCCTGAAATTTCCCTCATGCCCTTGGCCGATGCGGGTAAGGCCCATGAGGAAATCGGCCGGGGCCATGTGCGCGGCAAGATCGTCCTCGAAATTCCCAGATAGTTTTTTTTCCGGTGGAGCTCATTCAAGAAAGCAAGCCGCTCGACGGCTACCTGGAGGATTACGAGGTGGGCCGGGTCTACCCCTTGGGCCAGGTGATGTTGGAGGAATCCGATATCACCGGTTTCGCCAGCCAGTACGATCCCCAGCCCTTTCATGCCGATCCGGTGGCGGCCAGGGATACGCAATTCAAAGGCGTGATCGCCAGCGGCTATCAGGTGCTGGCCGTGTCCATGCGGCTTTTGGTTCAGGGATATATCTCCAGGCGTGCCTCCATCGTCTCGCCGGGCATTGATGAGGTGCGCTGGCATCAGCCGGTCAGGCCGGGTGATCGCCTGCGGGGCCAGGTGACGGTGACCGAGGTCAGGCCATCCGCCTCCAAGCCGGACCGGGGAACGCTGCGTGACTTCGTTGAATTGTTCAACCAGAACGGCGATCTGGTCATGAGCTATCATTCCATCAGTATTTTCTTGCGTAGGCCGGCCGGATGAACGAGAAAAAAAAGGATCATCCTGCTCAGCGGGATCATGATCATGATCGCTGCTGTGGCCAGCGGTTCGGCTATCGTCATTCTGTACAACACGGCTTTCGATGAAGAACGCGTGCGCCTGATGGAGGCCGTCGCCAAATACAATCAGCGGACCAACCCTACCGGCGACCCCAAGGCCGCCACTGCCGCCACCCTCAGCCAATTCAAGGAAGCCCATGCCAATCAGGAGGGTTTCGGCGAGACCGGCGAATTTACCCTGGCGCGCCGCGTCGGCAACGATATCCATTTCACTCTAAGCCACCGCCATGATGATCTGGACAAACCGCGCCCGGTTCCCATGAAGTCCGAACTGGCCGAGGCCATGCGCCGGGCCTTGTCCGGGAAATCAGGTTGGCTCGTCGGGCTGGATTACCGGGGGATGCGGGTTCTGGCGGCCCATGAACCGGTGGGCATGCTGGGTCTCGGCATCGTCGCCAAGATCGATCTGGACGAAATCCACCGCCCTTTCTGGAAGGCGCGCAACGTGGTCATCGTCATTACCCTTTTCCTGGTGGGGTTTGGGACATTTTTGTTCACGCGCATTACCAGGGCGTTGGTTTCCTCGATTGAGCAAAGCGGCGGGCGCCTTCAGGATTTCGCCGATTTAACCGCCGACCGTTTCTGGGAAACCGATGAAGAGTTCCGCTTCACCTATGTCTCTCAGCCCAAAAGTGCCTTGATCCGCCCACCTGAAGATTTTCTCGGTAAGACCCGGTGGGAAGTCGCCGGGGTCGATGCCGACGCCCCGTTCTGGCGGCCGCTGCGCCAGGATGTAGAGGCCCGGTTGCCTTTTCGCGACTTCCGTTTCGTGTTGAATATTGAACAGGGAGAGCCACGTCATATCAGGATTTCGGGCCGGCCTTTTTACAACAGAAATGGAAAGTTTAAGGGCTACCGGGGTACATCCGTGGATGAGATGGAGGAGGTGGAAATCCGGGAATTGGTAGAGGACAACCGCAAGCGGTTTGCCGATTCCATGGACAGGCTTGATGCCGGTTTCGCCTTATGGGACGGACAAAATCGCTTCGTCTGGTGCAATCAGAATTTCAATGAGACGCGCCCCACAATCGCCAAATTCCTCGAGCCGGGCATTCATTTCGAGGACTATATCCGCAAGGTGGCGGAAGCCGGCGACGTGGTGGATGCACGGGGCCGTGAAGAGGAATGGATTGCCTCTCGCATCGCCCAGCACATCACGCCCAGCGAGGATTACGAAACCCATCTGGCGGACGGCCGCTGGCTGCATAACCAGAATCAACGTCTGGAGGATGGCAGCGTTCTGGTTTTCCATTACGACATTACCAAACGCAAACTGGCGGAAGACTCCTTGCGCGACAGCGAAACGCGGGCGCGTGCCTTCCTCAACGCCACCATGGACCCCGCCGCCTTGATTGACCGCAACGGGTTGATCATTGATCTCAACCATTCCATGGCCGAACAAATCGGCAAACCCCTGGATGAATTGATCGACGCCTCCTTGTTCGCAACCTTCCCTCAAGAGGTGACCGACAGGCGGCGGTTTTACGCGGAGCAGGTGATCAGAACCGGTGCCCCGGCCCGCTTCAACGATCAGCGCCGGGGGCGGTGGTTCGAAAGCAATCACTATCCGGTTCTGGACGAGGATGGGAAGGTTACCCATGTGGCCATTTTCGCGCGCAACATCACCAGCCAGAAAAGAGTGGAGAGAAAATTGATCGAGGCTAAAGACGAAGCCGATATGGCCAACCGGGCCAAGTCGGACTTTCGGGCCTCCATGAGCCACGAGCTGCGCTCGCCCCTGAACGCTATCATCGGCTTTTCCGATATCATCCAAAACCGGGTTCTGGGGCCGGAGGCCGGGGATAACTACACCCAATATGCCTCCGATATTCACCAAAGCGGGCGGCATCTTTTGGGGCTGATCAACGATATTCTGGACCTCTCAAAAATTGAGGCAGGGAAATTTCTTCTGGACGAGGAAGACAACGATGTGAGCGATTTGGTCAACAGCGCGCTGCGTCTGGTTGAGCAGCGCATGGCCGAGAAGGGCTTGGCCTTGCGCATCGATTTACCCGGGGACCTGCCGCACCTTCGCGCCGATCCGGGTGCCGTGCAGCAGATGTTGATCAACCTGTTGACCAATTCGGCCGAATTTACGCCGGCCGGTGGCAGCGTGGCGGTCCAGGCCAAGATTAACGGAGAGCGGCAGCTTACGCTCAGCGTGACCGATACCGGTGTCGGTATTGCGCCCGGGGATATGGCGTTGGTCATGGCTCCTTTCGGCCAGGCGAAGAACGTCAATACCCGTGATTTTTCGGGCACCGGGCTGGGTATTCCCATTGTTCAATCCCTGATTGAGCTGCATGGCGGCTCTCTGGTCCTGGAAAGCGAGCCCGGAACGGGCACTACAGCCAGCCTGCATTTCCCGCCCGGGCGCACGGTTCAGGATGGTTGACTTTTTTGTGCCAGGCTGGAGACTCGAAAAAAGGGGGAATTAGATCATGAGCGAAGCGGCTTGGGACGATACCACCGATGTGGTGGTGCTGGGTGGCGGCGGTGCCGGCCTGCGGGCAGCCATGTGCGCCGCCCAGGAAGGGGTCAAGGTCACGTTGTTGGAAAAATGCGCTGAGCCGGGCGGCAAGACGGGCATGTCCATAGGCATCATGACCGCGTCCGGCACGGCCATCCAGCGCGAAGCGGGTATCGAGGACAGCCACGCCCGCCATCTGGCCGATATCGAACGCATGGCGGCGGCGGCCGGTACAGGGATCAATCTGAAAGGCACCAAATTTCTGCTCCGCGAATGCAATCGGGAATTGGCCGAGCTGATGGGCATGGGCATTAAATTCACCGGCCCCTTCCCCGAAGGCCCGCACGGAACGCCGCGCCTGCATGTGGTGCAGCCCGATTGCGAAGATCTGATCGATATCCTGATCCGGGCCTGTAAGGGCCGGGGCGTGAATATTATATGCCAGGCGGCGGGCCGTGATCTGGTGATGGATCATAACGGTCAGGTGGCGGGCGTGGTGGCCGAAATTGAGGGCCAGACGCGGTATATCGGGGCCGGCGCCGTGGTGCTGGCGGCCGGCGATTACAGCGCCGATGCCGAATTTCTCAACAAGGTGGCGCCAAACGCCAAGCGGGCGGAGCCTTTGAGCGATTTCGCCACCGGTGATGGTCACAAGATGGCCATGCGGGTGGGAGCGGCGACGCAAAACATGGACAAAGTCAACGCTCCCCAACTGCGTTTCACTCAGGCACCTTTTGTTGAACCCGCACCCGGCCTGTTTGGCGCCGGCGCCCGGCTGGTAACCCGCGGCGGGGAATCGGTGGCCACCATCATGGGCCCGTCCGCCGAATTGCCGGGCTATGAAAACCGGGCCGAGGATTTTTTCATCGTCATCGATGGCCTCTCCGCTGATCGCCTGGCCAAGGCGTCCGACGACACTGGCCAAAGCGAAGGGCGCGGCCCGGCTCGGGATGGCTGGATGCTCACGAACAAACCTTTCATCGGCACGGCACCGGGCGTGGGATATGCCTATCTGGAGGATTGCCGGGACTGGCCCTGGTATCATCTGGCCCAGGATGTGGACGGGGTGGCGGCCCATATGATTTGCGGCGCCGAAGCCCTGTCCGAGACCATCGGCGCCAATTCCCCCCATCCCCTGGCCGAGGGACCGCTTCATGTGCTGGGCCCGGCCCGGCGTTGCGTGACCAATTCAGGCGGCGGCCTGACCACCAATCAACGCCTCAACGTAATGGCCACCAATGGCAAACCCATCGCAGGGCTTTATGGCGCCGGGGTCAATGCCAGGATGATCACCTTCATGGGCGGGCATGGCTATGCCCTGGCCTGGGCTCTGGCATCTGGCCGGGTGGCCGGACATTGGGCGGGACGGGGCGTGATCAAGCGCTCCGCGCAGGCTTAAGCCAAACTTCTACCATTCGGGCGCGGTGGCGGCGAAGCTGGGGCGGGCCTGCATGCCGCTTAGCCATTTCTCCAGCGCCCCCAACCCCTCCATGGTCTGGGCGGATTCCACCACCATTTTTGAATAAAAGACGATGGGGGTCAGCACGAAATCGGCGAGGGTCGGGGCATCGCCGACCAGAGATGGGTGCTCTACCAGGGCCTCGTTGGCGATCGAAAGCGCGTGCCGGCCTGGGGTATGGCATCGCTGATCATGGCTTCGTCCGGCGTGCCGCCCCGGGCTGGCACCAACAGCCGCTGGATGACGATGTGCCGGATGCAGCAATCATAATAATAATCGACAAAGGTGGAAATCCACTGATCCATCAGCGCCCGGTCCGCCGCATCGGCGGGCTGCAGGGCGGGGCCGTCGAACGCCTCGTCTATATAGCGGCAGATGGCCGTGGTCTCATGGAGCACCAGCCCGCCATGTTTCATGACCGGGATTTTGCAAAAGGGGTGCAGCCGGCGATGGTCATCCGAGCCCAGCTCCACGCCTTCCAGTTCATGGGACACGCCTTTTTCCTCACAGACCATGCGCGCGCTCCAGGTATAGCTGGACCCCGGCAGGCCATACATCGTGATTTCGCTCATTGTTTCCTCCCGCGCTTGATGCAATTGGTGGGAAGTGTAGCGCGAAGGGCCGGAAATGCCCATGCCTCCCCACCATCTGGAAAAATCCAGCGGGGTGGGCTATAACCGGGCTCAGTCAGGTTTATTTTGCGGAGGCGGGCGCGTGATCCATTACAGTTTGCAATGCACCAAGGGGCATGTTTTCGGCGAATGGTTCGCCTCCATGGCCGATTATGACGAAAAAGCCGAGGGAGGCGATCTGGCCTGCCCCGATTGCGGCGATCAGAAAGTGGAAAAGGCCCTGATGGCGCCTAATCTGGCCAAGGGCTCGGTCAGCGGTCCCGCCCCCGCCTGTGAAGGCGGCGAGGGGCCAACCTGCGCTTCCTGCCCAATGGCCGAAAGCGCCTAGGGGCCGAAAGCGCCTAGTCGGCGACCGTGATCACTTCGGTGATCTTGGTCAGTTCCAGCATCCGTTTGACTTGATCTTTGGCACCGCGCAGGGTGACCGAGATGCCTTGTTCCTTGGCCGAATCATTGATCAGCATCAGCAAACCCAATTCCGCCGAATCGATCCCGTCCAGACCGCCCAGATTGACCGAACAGGTAGACGGGCCCGGCTCATTAAGCTTGGCAACGATGTCGCGGAAGGCTTCGTGGTCATTGAAATTGAGACTGCCGCGCAGAGCCAATTCCCGTTGGCTGCCTTCGTTCGAAAACTGTATTCCATAATAATGCTCCGTTGGGTTTTGGCTTAATCGGCTCTGACGGTGGTCAGGAATCTGTCCACCTCTTCCTTCAACATCTGGGTCGGCTTATCAAGATCGCCCGCTGCCCAGATAACCCGGATGGCGGCACCGTAAGACGAAGCCGAAGAACGGCTCACGTCGGCGACAGAGGTGGAGACCATTTGCGCATCCTCGCTCACTTCCCGCACATTGCGGGCGATTTCCTGGGTGGCGGCGCCTTGTTCTTCCACCGCCGCCGCCGTCGCCTGGGAGGTCTCGCTGATCCTGTTGATGGTTTCACCAAAGCCCTGGATGACGCGCGCCGAATCCGCTGTCGCCTCCTGGATATTGTTGATCTGGCTGGAGATGTCCTCGGTCGCCTTGGCCGTCTGGTTGGCCAGGTTCTTGACCTCCGAGGCAACCACCGCGAAACCCTTGCCCGCATCGCCGGCACGGGCCGCTTCGATGGTCGCGTTCAACGCCAGAAGGTTGGTCTGATCGGCAATGTTGGTGATCAGATTGACCACCTCGCCAATTTTGTCGGCGGCTTCCGACAGCCCTTGAACCATCTGGTTGGCGCGTTCGGCCTCGCTTACCGCGCTGCTGACGATTGACGAGGATTCGCCCACCTGGCGGGAAATCTCGGAAATGGATGCGGACAACTCGTCGGCCGCGGAGGCGACGGTTTCCACATTGGTGGTGGTCCGTTCGGACGCCTCGGCCACATCCAGGGAGCGGCTTGAACTGGTATCGATCTTGCCGTCCATATTTTCCGCAGTGCCGACGATATTGGTCGCCGCATCACCCACCGCGCCGATAATCGAGGCCACCTTGCCTTCCAGTTCGGCAATGGCTTCCTCCATGACCACCCGGCGGCGGTCCTTGGCCTCTTCTTCCTTGCGCTGGGCTTCAACCAATTCATCGGCCTTGATCTTATTGTCTTTGAAGACCTGGGGGGCGCCGGCCATATCGCCGATTTCGTCCCCCGGTCGGTGCCTTCAACTTCGCGCGACGTATCGCCGTCGGCCAGGACCAGCATGTTTTCGGTCATGCCGCCAATGGGGCCGGTGATGCCGCGGACGATATAGGCAACCAAGAGGGCGGTGACCACCAGCAAAATCACGGTAATGATGCCGAGGGTTACAAAGGCCGTGGTGGCCGAACTTTCGATGCTCCGGGTCAGGCCTCGCAGGTCGCTGGCGATTTTGCCCTCGACCTTTTTCAAAAGATTGATCTTTTTGGTGATGGTACCAAACCAATGGGGCCCTTTGATGCCGCCCGTATTGCCGGCGATCACGCTTTCGGTGGCGATCTTGCGCATGCGGTTGACTTCGTCCACATCGGGGCCGGCAACGGTCTTCTTCAGAAAGGCCCTTTGTTCGGCCGTACCGTAAATGGAGAAGCGGCCGAGGAACACGTTCTGCATGGCAATCAATTGCAGGAAATTGCGGTAAACGGGTGGGGAGAATTTGCCGCCTCCGAAACCGCCCGCACCCATGGCCCGCTCGATGCCGGCGCGTTCTTTACCTTGCAGGAAGGCTGTATAGGCGGTGATCGCGCCGCTCACATGGTAATCGGTGCTGAGCAGGGCCATTTCCTCGACGATTTTCAGATATTTGCCAATGGTCGGGGTGTAATAGCCGGCCATCTGAGGAAAGGAAATCCGCAGCGCCGTAATCTGGCTGCGCTTGCCGTCCAATTGGCTGAGCGCGGTCTGGGCGGCCTTGGTCTTGCCGGTCAGACCGGCGCCAAACGACGCACTGTCAAAGGCCTTGGGGGCAGTGGCAAGGGCCGTGCGTTTGGTGTTGGTATCTTTCCTTTGGCCCGGCAAAATGTCGGCGAAGGCTTTTCCCTTGCTGGAGATGAAGCCGGCGGACGCACCCCGTTTTTTTGCAGTTCATGGACCAGGGTGCTGATGGTTGGCGCCAATTCCGCCAATTCCAGAATCTTGCCCATCTCCGAGGACTTATCCAGCTTCTCGATGACCGTAAAACTGGAAAACAAAACCAGCCCGATGATGGGCAAAGTCAGCGCCAAAACGATGCGCATACCGATTTTCGTGTTCTTTAGGAAATTCGACATAGAATATCTTGATATTTTTGCCTTTATAGGTTGTGAAATCGGCTAGAAAATTATGATTGAACCGATTTAATGTAACAAAGCTTTACAAACCATATCAATTATCCCAATCTTCAAAAAGAATCATCGATGAGCCCATTCCCTGTGCCCGATTGACATTATGTTCCATGGTTGATCGATGAGTTGGCT
>CAZBQG010000092.1:0-15688 GCA_964493945.1 uncultured Rhodospirillaceae bacterium | reverse complement strand
TGAAATTCTGGGCGAGGCACAGGAATTGGGCGTGGATTCCTACGCCACACCCCAGGTGATCGCCTTCGCCCTCGAATTGCTCGAAGATGGCATTCTCACCGATGATGATTTTCCAGGTATGCCCGAAGATACCAAGGGCAGATTTTTCTACCTGCTGCATAAGATTGTAAACCGGGAAGGGATTGGCGATATTCTGGCCGACAGCGTATCGGCCGCAGCCAAGCGGATTGGCAAAGGTGCGGAAGCCTATGACCACAACACCACCAAGAAGTTCGAGCAATTGCCCATCAAGCTGGGAAGGCTGAACCCCGCCTTTTTCCTGATGATCGCCACCGGCGAGAAAATGAGCATCACCCAGATCGAAGGCTCCTTCCCTCAAGACCCCCTTCCCACCCAAGAAGAGCGGGAGGAATTCGTCAGCAAATGGGAAGCGGTGCCCGATGAAAAATTCAAAAAATATTTCCTGGAATGGGAAAAACGCGCCGATATGTCCGATCAGGTGACCATGGAGATCGTCGAATGGAACGAGGCCATGCATTACATCGATGATTCCACCGGGGTTTGTGGATTTGTCTCTTCCTTTCGCGGGCAATTCGGCGGGGGCGTGGCCTATCACATTAATAACTTTCCGGACGTCATCCGTTACGCCGCTGGGATAGAGATGGACAAGAAAAAATTGTGGCAGACGTCGCAGAGAATCCGCAATCTGGTGCGCGCCGTGAATGTCAGGCGGGGCTTGCGCAGAAAAGACGAGCGCCCGCCCGAAGACCATTGGATAGTCAGGGATGAAGAGGTCGAACAGGCCTTGCTGTCCAAATATTACGAGTTCAAGGGCTGGAATGATGACGGCATACCCACCCGCAAGAATCTGGAGGTGCTGGATTTGGGGTTTGTCGCCGATGATCTGGAGGAGAGGGGAATCTTGCCGGTCGAGGAATTGGTTCCGGCCGAGTAGCATAGCCGCTTGGGGAAGCGGCGGAAGTAATTGGAGATTGTATCATGTCAGGTGGGCCACAGACGAAGATCGTCAAGGAAATCAAAGTCGATATTGATTTATGCACCGGCTGCCGTGCGTGCGAAATGGCCTGTTCCGCCTTTCACGCCAAGCCGATCTACAGCACCATCAATCCATCCCGTGCCCGCATCCGGGTGGTGACCGACGAATTAAACGATGAATATGTTCCCATCCGTTCCGCCGATTATACCCCGGCCGAATGCAATGGCCGGCATGCCTTCACCATCGGCGGAAAGGAATATTCGGAATGCAGCTTCTGCGGCGCCGCCTGCCCGTCCCGGGATTATTTTATCGAGCCCGATTCCGGCCTGCCGCTCAAATGCGACATGTGTGATACCATCCCGGCCCTGGATGAGCCCTGGTGCGTCAAGGTCTGCGAGGCCGACGCCTTGACCTATTTCGAGCGCGAAGTGGAAAAGGACGAAAAGCCCGAAGAAAAGCGGGGCGATGTGGAAATCGGCCTGGAATTGCTGATCAACCGCTATGGCATTGAACAGGTGGTCGAAAGCCTGAACTTGATGCCCCGGGCCATCGAATCCGACACCAAGGTCAACCTGGGCGAAGAGCCCGGCTAAGGCCCAAGGAACATCCGCCGGGCCTCATGATCAATCTTCGATCCAAACAAGTTATCGGCCCCATTATCGTTCTCATCGTCGCCGCCAGTTTTGCCTGTAATACGGCTCTGGCGGCGTTATCCTATCAGCATGGCGCGGCCCCCCTGTCGGTTCTGACCTACCGTACGACGCTGGGTTTTGTGGTTCTGGCGATCCTGCTTGCCTTCAAGCGCCCGGCTGATCCATTGCCCGGCAGGCTGCGCATCGCGTGTTTGGGGCTGGGGGTTTTGGTGGCCGGTTATTCCTTCGGGCTGCTGAGTTCCATCGCCCATATCCCTTTGGCCCTGGGTGTGCTCACATTTTATCTCTATCCGTTATTTGTCGGCATCGGTGCCTGGCTGACAGGTTTGGAGCGCATGACCTGGCCGACCATGGCCCAGCTTCTGGTTGCCTTCGCCGGTCTGGGCCT
The DNA here is from genome assembly GCA_964493945.1 of uncultured Rhodospirillaceae bacterium. GTDB lineage: Bacteria > Pseudomonadota > Alphaproteobacteria > Rhodospirillales > UBA2165 > CAZBQG01. The sequence continues at coordinate 13,650 of CAZBQG010000092.1, read as the reverse complement.
GGCGCTGGATGTGGGGGGAGACAAGCTGAACTTCACGGGACTCGCCTTCGCCACGATGGCGGCCTTGCTGTTTACGCTTTTGTTGCTGATCAATGGGCGCATTCTTCAGGGGCGGGATTCACGTCCCGTCTCCCTGCATATGCTGGGCATGGGGGCCTTCCTTTATTGGATGGCGGACCTTTCGGTCGGCGAGTTTCCCCTGCCGACGACCGATATCGGCATGGCCGCTTTCATCGGAGGCGGACTTTTTTATACCTTTTCCATGATCACCATGTTCGTCGCCGTCGGCATGATCGGGCCGGTGCGGGTAGCACTTTTCATGAATTTTGAACCGGTCACCAGTGTTATTTTGGGCATCTTGCTTTTGGGCCAGCCCATGACCGCCTTGCAGCTTTCAGGCGCTGGTCTGGTCATCGCGGCCATCATCTGGGCGGGCTGGAGCAAGGCGCGCTTGCCTGCCGTGGCTGAGATCAAACCGAAGGAATAATTGTCTTCAGCACCGGGAACAGATCGCCCAGCAAGGATCGCGGCCAGGGCAGGGACAATATCTGGTCAAAGAGGACAAACGAGGCCAAGGTCATGGATACGGCCAGGCCCAGGCTCAGGCCCCAGGGTTCACGCCCTTCGAACCACATATACAATATGATAAAGAAGAAGGTAGCGGGCAACATACCCACAAGCCCCACCAATCCCAGAAAAGCCACCAGCCAGAACAGAAACTTTCCGCCCCGGGCGGCGATTGTTGCGCGGTCCAGGTGATCCGAGGAGGCCGACGTATCCATATGCTGGCTTTTGGCCGTTTTGCTTTCGGTCGGTACCCGGCGGAAGGTATGGTTGATGAAGCTCAGCACCACGGCTCCAAGAGCGAACAGCCCGACCACCGTCGGCACCAGACGGGCACCCAGTTCCCAGGCATCGGCATGGGCCACCATGCCGCCCAGCAAGATGAATATGGCGCCATAAAATATGGTATTGAGATTGATCCTTGCCTCCGGGGTATAACCCCTGAGCAGGGAGCCGAACCCACCACTGTTCTTCATTTCCCGGTAAAGCGGCACGGCAAATCCCCAAACGGCCATGGCGAACAGGGTAATGACAATCGGATCGTCCAGCCATTCCCAACCATAGCGGTTGAAGGAAATAAACAGGTAGCGTTCCACAATCCCGCCCAGCACAAAGCCCAGAATAACCGGCGGGCGAGGCCAGCCCAGGCGCTTCATGATCCAGCCCAGCAGGCCGAACAGGAGGACGACAATCAAATCCCCCCAATTGCGCGATCCTTGAAAGGCACCGACCATGATCACGGTGATGATCAAGGGCATGATCACCGGCTGGCGGACGAGGGCAATCTTGGCAAACTGGTTGGAGAAGGCGAAGCAAATGCCGGCGCCCAGGATATTGGCTAACGCCACGCTCCAGATGATGGCATAGGTAACGTCCAGGTTTTTGGTCAAAAGATCGGGCCCGGGCCTGAGCCCGTGAATGAGAAACGCCCCCAGCAGAATGGCCATGGAGGCGCTGCCGGGAACTCCAAAGGCAATGGTCGGCACTAGGGCGCCGCCTTCTTTGGCGTTATTGGCGCCTTCGGACGCGATCACGCCCCTGATATCGCCGGTCCCGAAGGTCTCCGACGCGCCCTTTTCCGTCCTGGCCGCATGGCCATAGGCGATCCAGTCGATGACCGCGGCTCCGATCCCCGGTATGGCACCCAGCGATGCGCCCAGCCAGGCAACCCGGATGACCAGCCATTTGTGTCGGAATGTGTCCTTCACCCCTTGCCATTGACCGGAACGGGAATCGATTACCGATGATCCGGCGATGGAGCGCCGTTCAATGGCCATATCGGCAAGCTCGGGCAGGGCGAACAGCCCCAGGGTCACGGGCACCAATGAAAGCCCGTCCCACAAATAAAGTGAATCCATGGTCCAGCGGAGCGTGCCCGTCTGGGGGTCCGATCCGATCATGGCGAACATGATGCCCAGCCCGGCAGCGGCCAGACCCCTGAGCGGCGCGCCCGCACTCAAGGCGGCGACGATGCAGAGGCCGAATACGGCCAGGGCCAGAAGCTCGGGCGATCCCACATGCATCATGATGGGGCGCAAAATGGGGATGGAAATAAACAACAGCATGGCGCCAAACACGCCGCCGATCAGCGAAGCCGTATAGGCCGCGCCAAAGGCCCGCCCGGCCTGGCCTTTTTTCGCTAACGGATGGCCGTCCAGGATGGTCGCCGCCGATCCCGTTGTTCCAGGAACGCCAAATAGCACGGCCGGGATGGTGTCTGATGTGGTGGTCACCGATCCCATGCCCAAAAGAAGGGCAAAGGCGGAAAAGGGATCAATATCGAAGGTAAAGGGAAGCAAGATCGCCATGCCGACGATGCCGCCCAGGCCGGGGATGACGCCGAGACCCAGCCCGATGATTACGCCCAGCGCCAGGAATCCCAGGCGTGTCGGGTCGCTCATGGTGACGACGGCCTTGACGGCCATCTGTAGGAAATCGAACTCCATGATAAGACGGCGGCGGCCGGTGTCTTAAGCCGGCCGCCCGAACCCGGTCCTTAGTTGCAGGCGATGGCCTTGCCGGCCGACCCCTGGAAGGTAAAGTCGCAGGCCATGCCCACCTTCAGGGCTTTGCGTTTGGCTTTCTTGCCGGCGATGGTGACCTTGGTCTTGCGTCCGGAAACGCTCAGGCTTCCTTTGCGGTTGCCACCCTTGAACGAGACCTTGCGCCCGCCGCTTTTGATCTTGGTGATCTTGCCCTTGACGGTTTCGATGGGGATGACCGCCTTGGATATCTGGGTGTTGTCGGCGCTGGCCGTGGCGCGTTTGGCTGCGGCGATGATCGCCTTTGGTGCGGCATATTGCTTGGCCATCAGCTTGGCGATGGTGTCACCGCTGATCGGACCCACCTCAAGTTTCTGTCTGACCGCATCCTTGGCGAAGGCAGGGTCGCGCATGGTCTCCATGAAAGCCTTCTGTAAGGCCTTCACCCGGTCCACGGGCACACCCGGAGGCGCCAAAAACGGCCGGCCCCAGGCCTGGCGGGCATAGATGAATTCCAGCACCTTGCGGTCCGCATCTGTTTTCGCCAGATCCATGATGAAAGGCACATTAGGAAGGTCTTTATGCTTGGCCGTCGACATCTGAATTAAGACAGTCACTTTCTTTTGCTTCAACCAGTGAGATTTGCGGGATTTCAGGCTGGTCCAGGAATAGCCGCAACGCCCGCCAAGTTCGCCCCGCTCCACGGCAAAATCCACATCGACGCCGCCGGGATAGCCGGTCACCAGTTTAAGCTTGGTGCCGAAAAGATTGTTCAGGACTTTGGGGAAGGTGTCCGTATCGGAACCGGTTCCGGTCCCGCCGACCACCATCTGTTTGGATTTGAGCTGTTCGAACTTGGTGATGCCCGTCTTGTGCCAGGCGATGCAGACGCTGACTTCGTTGTTTGCACTGCCCAGCCAATTGAATTTGGAGGCGTCATATTTGGCCTGCTTGTTGCCCAGCAGGGGCTCCAGTGGCAGGCCGCGGCCGATGAGGCCGATGGCCGTGCCGTCTTTGGGCAAGATGTTATATAGCTCGTTGGCCACCAGCATGGAGCCGGCACCGGGGCGGTTCTTGATGATCAGCTTGGGGTTGCCCGGAATATATTGGCTCATATGGCGGGCCATGGTGCGGGCATAGCGGTCATAACCGCCGCCCGGGCTGTAGCCAACCCAGACCGTGATCCGTTTGCCTTTGTAGAAATCAGCGACCGAATCTGCCAGGGCCGGCGTTCCGGTGAGCAGGCCCGTGGCCAGACCGGCCAGACCCAAAAGGCCAAACATCTTCATCGCTTTCATGACAAATCCTCCCTTGTCTCGTTAGAATTTTTCCTTCGTTTTCTTTCTCCCAGAAGTCTAGCTCTACTCTATGTGGAAATCGATGTATTTCTCTAAGCCCTATTTTTCCTCATAGCCGGGCGCGGGTTCCAACTGGTCGAACCAGTCAAACCCCATTGCCTTGACGATGCGGCTGGTGACGCAGATGAAACGCGCCGGGCCATTGGCGCCGGCGAAATGCTGATGGATGCAATAGGGCGGGACATAGACAAAGTCGCCAGCCTTCCAGGGATATTTCTTTGGTTCCTCGTCCCATTCCCAATGAAATTCTTCCTCGCATTCGAATTTCACGTCCCAATGCAGATCATGGCCCTCGCCTTCCAGGATAAAGACAATCTCCTCGCTCAGATGGCGGTGGCGGCCCGATGCCCCACCGCTATCCAGAAACTGCATATAGGCATCGACACAGGTCTCGGCCGTTTCCATGGCTTCATTGATAATATGTTTAAGCTTGCCGTCCGGGCTGTCCTCGAAGGGCATATCCTCGGCTCCGATCAGCCTCAGCCTGGCCGCATAATCTTCCCGGAACTGGGCGGATCGTTGCAGGCCTTCGGCGTAATAGCGCACATTTTCGCCGCCCAGACGGCCCCGGCTCGGATCATCGATGGAATCCATATCAAAATTCCTCCGGCGGGGTGTAATCTTCGTGGCCCAAGGGCGGCTCCTTGGGCGGGTAACTGACCATCTTCTGGAAAAGAAGATGCATGAACAAAAACAAAGGCTTGGCCTTGAAAACAAGGACCACCGCCTCTTTGTCGGATTCCGTATTGCAATGCTGATGGACGCAGGCATTTTCGACGATCACCGCATCGCCGGCCTGCCAATCCAGCCGCTCGCCGTCATGGATGTCATGGCCCTTGCCTTTCAGGATATAAAAGACGGCGCTGTTCATATGACCGTGTTTCTGGCTTTTCCCGCCGGGCGCGTAGACATCCACATGGCATTCGATGGATTGGGCGACGGCGGTGGCCTGCGGGTTGATCACTTTCTTGCCGAAATATTGGGGCCCGCCTTTCCATTCCAGGTCCGACGTGCTGTAGACCCGGGGCTGGCTGTAAAGCTCTTCCATCAACGCGCCATAGGTCCCTTCCAGGGCGCGGACGAAGGTCCGTTTTTTGGACCAGCGTTCGAATTTGGCTTCGTGCTCGGCATCGCTGGGCAGGTTATGGCCGACCAGGGAAAATACCCGATGGTGGCCGGTGTCGTCTTGATCGTCATCTGACATGGTGATGGTTCTCTCTCGGTTGGGATGACTGATTGTAGTGCAAAAGCCCCACTTGGGTAATATGCTTGGCATTGGTTTTAGCAAAGGGAGATCGGGGCATGGCGGCACGGAAACCGGGCAAGCGGCGGCGCAAGAAGACCGTTGCAACCAAGACGCGCTGGAATTCGGATGTTCTGGTGGATCTTATGCGCGATCACGGTTTTCCCTACGTGCCCCTCAATCCGGGTTCCAGCTTCCGCGGCCTGCATGATTCCATGGTCAATTACGGCCAGGACGATCCTCAGATGCTGCTCTGTCCCCATGAAAATATCGCCATCCAGATTGCCCACGGTTATGCCAAGGCGACGGGCGAGCCCCTGGCGGCCATCGTTCATAATCTGGTGGGGCTTTTGCATTCCTGCATGGCGGTCTATTACGCCTATATCGACCGGGTGCCCATTTTTTTGATCGGCGCCACCGGGCCCCTGGACGCGGCGGTCCGCCGCCCGCGCACCGATTGGATCCATACTGCCAAAGTGCAGGGCAATGTGATACGCGATTACACCAAATGGGACGATCAGCCAGTGAGCATGACGGACGCTGCCGAAAGTTTCACCCGGGCCTACTCGGTGATGATGACCGAACCCCAGGGGCCGGTCTATTCCTGCTATGACGCCACACTTCTGGAAACGCCACTCACGGAAAAAATCACTCTGCCGGTGCCGGGCGTGCCCAGCGGCATTGCCGCCGATCCGGCCGCCCTGGCTCAGGCTGCCGATATGATCGCCCGGGCCAAGGCGCCGGTCCTGCTGGCCGATTGGGCCGGGCGCATGCCTCATGGGTATGACTCCCTGGTCAAGCTGGCCGAAGCAGCGTCGGCCCCCGTGATTGATATCGGCGCGCGCCTCAATTTTCCCAGCCACCATCCCCTGAACATGACCCTGGCGTCGGAAGCTGCCCTGAAGGATGCGGATCTGGTGGTCTGCCTGGATGCCAGGGATTGGGAAAAGGTGACCACGTCCCTGAACAGCGTCACCCGCAAGACCAAAAGCCTGGTGCCCGGCAATGCCAAATGGATCGAAATCGGTTTCGCCGATCTGGAAATCAGCAGTTGGTCGACGGATTTTCAGCGCCGGTTGGAAGCGGACCTGCGCATTCTGGCAGACACCGCCCTGGCCATGCCGGCTCTGGCAAAACTTTGCAAAGCCAGGCTTGGCAAAACGGCCGCCAGCAAAAAGCGCCTGGCCGCCCGCCGGGGCAAATGGGGCAAGCTTCAGGCCAAGGCCCGGCGGGGATGGGAACGCCAGGCCCGCAAGAATTGGAACGCAACCCCCATGACCACGGGGCGCCTGGCTTTTGAAATGTGGGACGTCATCAAGGACGAAGACTGGGTGCTGACGGCCTGCAATCTGTCGGGCTGGACCAACCGGCTTTGGAATTTCGATAAGCCCTACCGCTATCCCGGCAATGCGCTGGGCACTTCCACCCAGATCGGCATATCACTGGGCGTGGCGCTGGCCCACCGGGATGCCGGGCGGCTGGTGGTGGATATCCAGCCCGATGGGGATTTGATGTTTGATCCGGGCGCCTTGTGGGTGGCCGCCAAATACAAAATCCCCATGCTGGTGGTGATGCATAACAACCAGTCCTATTACAATGACTGGGAACATCAGATCCGCCTGGCCAAGCTCAGGGGAACGCCGGTGGAGCGGGCCTATATCGGCATGGATCTAATGGGCCCCGAAGTTGATTTTGCTGGCCTCGCTCGCTCCATGGGCTGGCATGCCGAAGGCCCCATCGAAGACGGCAATGATGTGGGCCCGGCTCTGGTCCGGGCCATCGCCGAGGTAAAAACAGGCCGCCCGGCCCTGATCGATACCAGGACCCAAGTGCGTTAAGCACTTTGGAGTAAACGAGTGCGTTAAGCAGGTTGGCTCAAGCCTGACCCTGCATCATCTCGGCCATCTCGCTCCGGCGCTCAGCGATGCTTTTATAATTGTTTCCGGCCCGGCAGAATTTCTCCGTCTCGGAGAACAGGTTCGGGTCGGGTTGGGTCAGGTCGATGGGCGTGATGTTTGGCTGGGCCACATGCCAGGGCGTGCGCGTATAAAATTCGATGCCATTGCCCTCGGGGTCATTGAAATAGATCGACCAGGCATTGCCGTGGGTCATGGTGCGCAGATCATCGATCCCTCCGATGGCCGATAAACGTTCATAGGCCCCGCGCAAATCTTCCAGGGATTCCATGATCAGCGCCAGATGATGGTTGAGCTGGAAATTCTCGTCTTCTGGCCGCCCGCCGATCAGCACCACCTGATGATGTTCGGCCGGATCGGAACTCATGAAGATCATGGGCAGTTCGGCATCGGTGACGGTGCCCCGGTCGGTGATCGTCAGCCCCACCACTTTGGTATAGAAATCCACCATCATGTCCACGTCACGCACATGCATGGCGAAATGGCCGACGCTCATTTTCGGTTTTTGCGGCATATCCTGTCCCCCTCTAAATAGTTGACAAAACAACCTAACAGATTATGCCTGGGTTTTCCAATTATGGAATTTTGGTCACGCCACCCTCGCCGGTCCAATCGGGTGGGGTGGTGGCCTTGATGCGCTTGCCATCCTTGACCAGTTCCTTGATCAAGCCGGCCAGGGGCAGGGTCATGTTCTCCCCATCGGACAGTTTTTCCACCATCTGCATGTCCTTGAGCGCCCAGGTGAAGGTCATGCGGTCCCAATCATTGAGCGCCGCCGAGGCGCCCGAACTCATCAGCAATGCGTCGCGCAGCCGGGGCAGATCGATGCCCGTCGAGGCGGCCAGACGGCCTGCTTCTATAAGGGCGCAGCCATTCACCCATAACAGATAATTATTCATCATCTTGGCCACCTGGCCGTGGCCCACATCGCCCATATGTTCGATGTCGGAACAAAAAGTCTCAAAAATAGGATGGGAGCGTTCCACCACCTCATCCGTTCCGCCCACCAGGGCCAATAACGTGCCCTCATCAGCCGCCCAGCGCCCCCTGGCGATGGGTGCATCCAGAAAGCCCAGGCCTTTTTCCTGGCAAATCGCAGCAAGTTCCTGTGTGCCGCCCACGGACATGGTGGAACAGACGGCAATCGCGCCGCCCGCCTTGAGGCCCGCCAAGGCGCCGTCGGGCCCTTCCAGGCAGGCGCGCACTTCGGGCTCGAACCCCACTCCGATGATCACATAATCGCTTTTTTCCGCCAGCTCCCTTGCATTGGCGGCACCGTCTCCGCCGGCCTCGGTGGCCAGGCCCATCTGTTTTTCATCGATGTCGAAGGCCGTCACCTGAAATTGGTGCTTTTTGAGATGCTTGAGCATGGCCAGCCCCATGCGGCCCGGTCCAATAATTCCGACGCGGTCTTTTTCCATTTGCTTCGCTCCTCCTTATGCCTTGCTCCCATAAATCTCTCTGGCGGCGTGCTCACTCACATAGCCTTCTTCAATATCACGCGCCAAACGATCCCCATCGCGTGCGCCGGGATCGCCAAATCCCCCACCGCCGGCACTTTCCAGATAAAAAAACTGTCCGGCCTTTAGGTCGAACTTACCGGCGGACGGGGTTACCTCTTCGTCGGGCGTTCCGGCCCGGATGACGAATTTGGATGCCCCGCCATCCTTGCCGCCCTGGGCGCCGGGTGCGGGATATTTCCAACGGTCATAGCGGCGGACAACCGTGCAGTCCTGCATCACTTCATAGCGCCGCCTGAAGGACACGCCGCCCCGGAATTCACCGGCGCCCCCTGAATCCACCACCATGTCAAACTCCGTAATGCGGCAGGGATATTCACTTTCGATGATCTCGATGGGCGTGACATGCAGGTTGGACAAATGGGTGGCGGTGGCGTTGCATCCGTCATTGCCCTGACCGCCGCCATAGGCCGAACCCAGAATTTCATATTGCAGGCTGTTATGGCCGGGACGCCCGCCCTGGTGCCAATTGATCGATAGGGAGCCTGATGACCCCGACCCGGCGATGGCCCGCCTTCCATCGAAAACCGCGAGCACCGCCAGGATCACATCGGTGAGCCGCAGATTGGCTTTCTGATAAGACGATACGGGCGCCGGGCTTTCCGCATTGGTCACCGTGGCCGGGGCGTATTTGAATTTCACCACGTCGCGCATGCCGTCGTTGAACTGCATTTCCGGGCCAAGGCAGCCGATCAGGGAATAGAAGACGCAGGCCTCGACCATGGACGGGCGCAGATTGACCGGACCCTTGGCCTGGGGCTGTGAATTGGAAAAATCGAACGTTATGTCTTGACCCTTTTTGGTGATGGTCACGGCGAAATAGACGCCCTTATCCATTTCCACGCCATCATCATCCATATGGCCATCCGCCGATGCCTCACCATCGGGCAGGGCAGCGATGGCGGCCCGCATTTCCTGGGCGGCGGAGGATAAAATCTTGGCGAAGGCATTCATGACGGTGTCCGTGCCGAAACGGGCGCAATGCTCCATCATGCTTTCGACGCCCATTTCAGTGGCCGCGATCTGGGCCCGGATATCGCCCCTTACAAGATCAGGCTGGCGGCTGTTGGTCAGGATCAGGCGCTCCAGGTCGGTCACATAATCGCCACCCTGTTTGATCTTGAGCGGCGGCAATACCAGGCCTTCCTGGTAAATTTCCGTGGCGTTGGCCGATGTGGAGCCGGGATTGGTGCCCCCGATATCGGCTTTATGGGCACAGGAGCCGGAAAATCCCACCAGCGCACCATCGGCGAATATGGGTGCGATAAAGGCCATGTCCGATACGTGGGGAACGCCTGCTTCATAGGGGTGGTTGGAGACGATCACATCGCCCGGTTTTATTCCGTCGGCACCGTAAATCTCAATGCTGCGCCCGACGAAATGCTTATAGAAAGGTGCGTGGAAAAACATAGGCGGCGGCACGATGAGGCGCCCATCCCGGTCCAGAATAACACAGGAAAAATCACGGCTTTCCCGGATGATGGTGGAATAGCCAGAGCGGTAAAAATGATAATGCATCTCGTCGACCAGACTGGCCACTTTGTTCTTTATGATCTGCACGGTGATGGGGTCAGTCGCCATGTCAGACTTCCCGCCCCAGGATCAGATTGCCCAGCCCGTCGCTCCCGGCCCGCCAGCCCGGCGGAACGACGGTGGTGGCATCCAATTGCTTGATGATTGCGGGGCCTTCGATCTGGGCTCCGGGTGGAAGCTCCGCTCGTGACCAGATGGCGGTTTGCAGCGGGGCATCGGAAGTGAACCAGACATCGCGGTTGGATTTCAGCGCTGCCTCCGGGGCCGGACCTTGAGTGAAATTCTCCGCCGCCGCCGGCTGGTATTTGGCCACCGGCACCCGGGCCCGCAGACGGTAGCTGACTAGATCGACAGCTTTTTCCAGCGCCGCATGGCCGTGCATGCGGGCATGGATTTCATCGAAGCGTCGGCGCGCTTCGTCCAACCCCGTGCCCGGATCGATCCCTTCCAGGGGCACGCGCAACTCATAACCTTGTTCGGTATAGCGCATATCCAATTCCCGGATCATTTGGGCGGCGGCGGGGTCCATCCCCTCGTCTTCCAGTTCCGTCCGGGCGCGCGCCTCCATTTGGCCGAAGATTTCTTCACCGTGACCCGTTGGGACCTGATCCAGGGGGCAGGGCTCGGAGCGCACATAATCATGGACCACATCCGTGCATAAAAGCCCAAGGGCCGAGAAAGCGCCTGGACGGGCCGGCACCAGGATGCGGCTCATGCCCAGCTCGCCGGCCACCGGGGCGGCGTGGACGGCGCCTGCCCCGCCGAAGGGCAGCAATGTGAAATCCCTGGGATCGACGCCCCGCTTGGCGCCGAACACCCGGACCTCATCGGCCATGCGCATATCGACGATGCGCCGGATGCCGGCGGCGGCTTCCAATGCCGTAAGCCCTAAGGGCTTGCCAATCTTTTCTTCCAGCGCCTTCAGTGCCCCACCCCTATCCAGGTTTTGGGCCCCACCCAAAAAGAATTCGGGATCGAGAAAGCCCAGCGCCAGATCGGCATCGGTCACCGTCGGGTCTTGGCCACCCTTGCCATAGCAGACCGGGCCCGGATCGGCGCCCGCGCTGCGGGGTCCGACGGCCAGCAATCCGCCGCCATCGATCCAAGCGATGGAGCCGCCGCCCGCCGATATGGTGGTCAAATCCAGGGCCGGCACATCGAGCCGCCTGCGGGCCACCTCGCATTCGGTCACTTCCAGGGGTGCGCCATCTTCGATGAAAGCGATGTCGCAGGACGTGCCGCCCATATCCAATGTGACCAGGCCGCCTTGCGCCTCCCGGGCCGCCAGATGGGCGGCGGCCTGGACGCCGGCAGCGGGACCGGAGAATAAGGTATGCACCGTCTTGGTTCCCGCAATGGCCGCCGTGAAGGGCATGACGCCGCCATTGGATTGAACCAAAAAGCGTTGCCGTGTCTTAACGCCGCCTTCATCCAGGCCCTCGGATAGATCGCTCAGATAATTGACCAGCACCGGTTCCAGATAGGCGTTGAGCAAGGTGGTCGACATGCGGGGCCATTCCCGGATGCGCGGCAGAATATCGGACGACAAGGACAGATGGGCTTCCGGCCACTGGGCCCGGATCAAATCCCGGCTGCGCCGCTCATGATCCGGGTTCATATAGGAAAAAAGATAGACGATGGCGACCGAAGTGATCCCCTTTTCCTTGAGGGCAGCCGCCGCCATCAGCACGGCTTCTTCGTCGAGGGGTTCGATTTCCCCACCAGCGAAATCCATCCGCCCGCCAATAGGGTGCGTATCGCTTTGCGCCGCCAGATGAGGGGGGCGTTGGAAAAAATAATCAAAGGGGTTGCCGTCCCGCGCCTGTTGCTGGATTTCCTGGATCGCGCCATAGCCCTTATTGATCAGCATGCCCACACGCGCACCTCCCATCTCCAGGAGCGCGTTGGTGGTGATGGTCGTACCATGGGCGAAAAACTCGATCTCGCCCGGCGGTCTTTCTCGGGCGATGAAGCGGTTGATGCCGCCCAACACGCCCCTCGCCGGATTATCGGGTGTGGAGGCGACTTTCTCGATCTCCATGGAGCCGTCGGAAACATCGAGCAGGGCCAGGTCTGTATGGGTGCCGCCCACATCGACGCCCAGACGATAGGGCCCGCTCACTTCCCTTTCCTGCCGGGGGTAATGGGGGCGAAAGAAGCCATGGCCATGGTCCCGCCATCGACGAACAGATTGGCGCCGGCGACGAAGGAGCTGTCATCAGAAGCCATGAACAGGACGGCTTTGGCTGTTTCTTTGGGCTGGCCGGGGCGCCCAACCAGATTGGTCACCTGGCGGTCCGGATTGAATTCCGCTTTGCCGACGGGCGAGCCGGTCATGTTGGGGGAAACCTGATTGACGATAATACCGTGTGGCGCCAACTGCACGGCCAGGGATTGGGTCAGAACGTTAAGTCCGCCCTTGGCCGCCGTATAGGCAATCGCCTCCGGCCGCCCGGCGAAGCCCGATGTGGAGCCGATATTGATGACGCGCCCGCCGCGCCCGTTGTCCACCATCCACCGGGCCACCTGTTTGGTGACGTAAAATGGCGAGGATAAAGTTACATCGATGGTGCGGCGCCAATCCTCTTCGCTGAGGTCGAAGATATGTTTGCGGTCCGAGACGGCCACATTATTGACCAGCACGTCGATGCCGCCCAAATTCTCAACGGTAGCCCCGACCATTTTGGCGATCTGGGCGGGGTCGGAAACATCACAGGCGATGGCCAGCGCTTCGCCGCCCTGGGCTTGAATGCTCTCCGTCACCGAATTCGCCCGCGCCTCATCCATATCGACGACAGCGGCTTTCGCGCCTTCGGCGGCGAACATGGTGGCGATGGCTTCTCCGATATTGCGTCCCGCGCCGGTTACGATGGCCGTCTTGCCAGCCAGCTTTCCCTCACCTGATGTCACGCGTTTTGCCTCTTGTGTTTTTCTGTTTAACGCCCGGATGGGTTCACGGGCCTAACCGGTGCCGATTGTACCGGGGCCCTGGCGCCCGGCGGGGAAAAGCTATTGTCTTTTTCCGGCGTCACGGTGGCCCTGATCTCCGATCCTCTGATGGTGTTGTCCCGGATCTGCAAGGTCAGCACCCGGCCCCGATGCATATAGGTCAGCACGCTGATGGACGAGCGGACAGAGGCGATTTCCCGCCAGCCGAATTCCGGTGTCCCCCGGTGATAAAAATCAAAAGCCGCGACGCTGCCCTGGGGTGCGTTCATCACCAGGCGGCCCGTCCAACTGTCGCCGGCACCAAAAATCAAGGTTAGATCCATATCCATGGTGGACCCGGCCATGATGGGAATATCGGCGAATTGGGAAAAGGAGGGCTGGGACTTGGAATTGGATGATGTGCGTTTGGAGACCGACGGCGATAAATCCACGTTCCGGGCGCAAGAAGCCAGGATCAGGCTAGCGGCGAAAACAAAGAAGGGCACACATCTCCTGGAATTCGCCATCTTTACCTCTCCTCCTAGTGGATAAAATCTAACATATGGTACCCATACGATCCCATATCCCGGTTCCTCGGCAGGAGAG
>CAZBQG010000091.1:0-15741 GCA_964493945.1 uncultured Rhodospirillaceae bacterium | reverse complement strand
GCTCGGCCAAAGCCCACTAAAAGTGGGCTTTGGTTTCTGCACCGGTTGAGCTTGCGGCAGAGGCTTGCGCCGTGCGGGGGAACCCGGCGTCTTGGTTTGGCTTATGCGCTTGGCCTACCCCCAATGCTTTCCGCCGCCCTGCTTTTCGGGCAGTATGGGCTCTCCCATCCCCTTCCGGAGCCACGCCTGTGCAAACTGAATACGGCCCCCTGGTCACCCTCCATAACCCGGCCTTCATCCACCCGACCGCTCATATATACGGCAAGGTCACCATCCATGAAGGCGCCTCGGTCTGGACCAACGCCGTCATCCGCTGCGAGGCCTATGACGTCTCCATCGGCGCCCATACCAACATCCAGGATTTCGTCATGATCCATGTGGGCGCCAACACCGGCACCAAGATCGGCGCCCATTGCACCATCGCCCATCATTGCACTATCCATGGCGCCACCATCGGCGATAACTGCCTGATCGGGGTCAATGCGACGCTCATGGATGAAAGCGTGCTGGGGGGCAACTGCATCGTCGCCGGCGGGGCGTTTTTGGCCCATGGCACCGTTGTTCCCGATAATTCCATCGTCATGGGGGTGCCGGCCAAGGTGGTGCGCTCGCAAAATAACTGGGCGCGCAACCGCTTCAATGCGCTGATCTATTACCGCAATGCGCTGGCCTATGCCAAAGGGGAGCACCGGGCCTGGGATACAGACGATTATAGCGCCTGGGCTGAAGGCGAAAGAAAACGCCTGCAAGATGAATTCAAAGAGATCTATGGCGGTGAAAGCAGCGCCGGGTGGGGCGCCAAGGAATCCTGACCTTCGGAATTGCCTGAAAAATAATCAATGATACTTAATGCCTATTTAATAGGCAATTTCGGTTGCGGGTGGTCTCTGATTTTGGCCAGGACTAGGGCCTGATCATCTCCTATATCTATTTATAATAAACAATAAAGCAATATTTTTCCTGCTTTTTGAGGTTTGGCACAGGGGTTGCAAATTCCTGATTAGGCGCTACTGCTCGCGCCTTTTGGATCGCAATTTGAACACCAATCCTCAATGGGAGGGAAAGATGAACAGGAAATCAGGATTTAAATTTAGTTTGATCGGTGGGGCGGCCGTTCTCGCCCTTTCGCTGGGAATGAGCACCATGGCCAAGGCGGCCGACACCATCAAGGTGGGCGTGCTTCATTCCCTGTCGGGCACCATGGCCATCAGCGAAACCACGCTGAAGGATACCATGTTGATGCTCATCGATGATCTCAATAAAAAAGGCGGACTTTTGGGCAAGACGATAGAGCCCGTCGTCGTCGATCCCGCGTCGAACTGGCCGCTGTTTGCCGAGAAGGCCCGCGAGCTTCTGGCCAAGCGCAAAGTGGATGTGGTCTTTGGCAACTGGACATCGGTTTCGCGCAAATCCGTCCTGCCGGTCTTTGAAGAACTCAACGGATTGCTGTTCTATCCCGTCCAGTATGAGGGCGAGGAAAGTTCCCGCAATGTCTTTTATACCGGTGCCGCCCCCAACCAGCAGGCCATCCCGGCCGTCGAATATCTGATGGGCGAAGACGGCGGCGAAGCCAAACGCTGGATTTTGCTGGGCACCGATTATGTCTATCCCCGCACCACCAATAAAATCCTCCGCGCCTTTCTCCACACCAAGGGCGTCAAGGATAGCGACATCATGGAAAAATATACGCCCTTCGGACATTCCGATTGGCAAACCATCGTCGCCCAAGTGAAGAAATTCGCCTCCGCCGGCAAGAAGACCGCCGTCGTTTCGACCATCAACGGTGACGCCAATGTGCCTTTCTATAAAGAACTGGCCAATCAGGGCGTCAAGGCCGAAGACATCCCCGTCGTCGCATTTTCGGTGGGCGAGGAAGAACTGGCCGGTCTGGATACGGGACCCCTGGTGGGACATCTGGCGGCATGGAACTATTTCATGAGCGTCGAGACCAAAGAGAATGAGGCCTTCATTAAAAAGTGGCAAGCCTTCATCAAAAACAAAAAGCGGGTAACCAACGATCCCATGGAAGCGCATTACATTGGCTTCAACATGTGGGTGCAGGCGGTCAAGCAGGCCGGCACGACCAATGTGAACGCCGTCCGCCAGGCTATGTATGGGCAGACTTTCACCTCTCTGACCGGCACCAAGGCGGTGATGAACACCAACCATCATCTCTCCAAGCCCGTGCTTATCGGTGAAATCCAGGATGACGGCCAGTTCGAAATCGTCTGGCGCACCAAGGGTCCGGTCGTCGGCGATGCCTGGAGCGATTTCCTTTCCGAAAGCGCCAAGCTGACTGCCGATTGGACCTATCCGTGGGTTTGTGGCAACTGCGTCAAGCCGAAATATCCGATAAACTGAGAACCGCGCTACGAATTTCCGCGAAAGATAAAAAGCTAACCGGACACGCCAAATGGCAATCACGCGGAAATCAATCTTCTCACTTTTCCTCCTCGCCGCCGTCATCATGGGGTTTCAGGCCAGCCCCGTGATGGCGGCGGAAGGCTTTGGGGAACGGGTGAAAGCCCTGGCGGCCAAGGGCTTCAAGGCAAAGAGTAAGGCCATCCGTGATCTGGCCGCCACCGGCCATGAACGGGTGCCGGCGGTTCTGGAAGCCCTGCTTGGGGGCAAGCTCTACCGGCTGAAATCTGACGGCAAGGTGGTCATCACCCGGAAAAGAGGCCGGGTTTATATTCTGCTGGATCCCCTGAAGGGGTCCGAACTGGGCCAGGTGGCCAAGAAGAAAATCAGGAAAATCAGGGTCAATAACCGGCTCCGGGGTGTCATCCGGGGCATATTGGGCGGGCTTACCCTGCTGGCCCGGGATCCGGCCAAACGGCTGGCGGCGGCCCGGGCACTCTTCAAGGCGCGCGATCCCAAGGCTCTTGGCATATTGCAAAAAGCCATCGAACGGGAAACGGAAGACAATGTGCGGGACGCCCTGGAACTGGCCCGCCAGGCCATCCTGGCAACATCCGCCAAGAGGACAGAGGCACGCATCTCAGCCATTCGATCATTGAGTGAGAAGGCCGATCCCCAAGTCGGCGCCTTGTTGGGCTCGATCATCGCCGCCACCAAGGACGCCAGTTTACGGGCGGCTGCGGAAAAGGCGCTGAAAAAGGTGGAAGACCGGCTCGCCCTTTGGAATACGGTGGGCGATCTGTTCCGGGGTATCAGCCTGGGATCGGTTCTGCTTTTGGCCGCCGTCGGTCTGGCCATCACCTTCGGCGTCATGGGGGTGATCAATATGGCCCATGGGGAATTGGTCATGCTGGGCGCCTATACCACATTCGCCGTGCAGGAAGTCTTCCGCTTATTTTTTCCGGGCGGTCTGGATTATTCGCTGATCCTCGCCGTACCCTCCGCCTTCGCTGTCGCCGGGCTCACTGGCATCGCCATCGAACGGGGCGTCATCCGGCATCTTTACGGCCGCCCCCTGGAAACCCTGCTGGCCACCTGGGGGCTGAGCCTGGTTCTGCGCCAGACCGTGCGCATAATTTTTGGCCCCACCAACCGGGAAGTGTCCAATCCTTCCTGGATGAGCGGTGCCATCGATGTCACCGGTGGGTTGAGCCTGACCTATAACCGCATCTGGATCATTCTGTTTGCCCTGGTGGTGCTGGCATTAATCGGCCTTCTGATGCGCCGTACTTCTTTTGGTCTGGAGATGCGGGCCGTCACCCAGAACCGCCAAATGGCCGGCTCCATGGGCATCCGTACGGGCCGGGTGGATGCGCTCACCTTCGGGCTGGGATCGGGCATCGCAGGCGTCGCCGGCGTGGCCCTCAGCCAGATCGACAATGTGGGGCCCAATCTTGGCCAGGCCTACATTGTGGACAGTTTCATGGTGGTGGTCTTCGGCGGTGTGGGCAATCTTTGGGGGACCCTGGTGGGGGCCTTCGGGCTGGGTATTGCGAACAAGTTCCTGGAGCCGGTTTCGGGCGCCGTCCTGGCCAAGATATTGGTGCTGGTGGCCATCATCCTGTTCATCCAGAAGCGCCCCCGGGGCCTGTTCGCCCTCAAGGGCCGAGCGGTGGAGAACTGATTCATGACCGGGCGCAGCCAATTTGGATTTATCACGTCGGACCGGGGCGGCATGGTTTTGCTCTCCATCCTCATCGGTCTGGCCGTGCTGGTACCGATCCTCAGCCTGGCGGTGCCGGAAGGATCGACTTTCCACATGCCCACCTTCCTGGTGGCGCTGTTCGGTAAATATCTGGCCCTTGCCCTGCTGGCCCTCAGCGTCGATCTGATTTGGGGATTCGCCGGAATCCTGAGCCTGGGACACGGCGCCTTTTTTGCGCTGGGCGGTTATGCCATGGGCATGCATCTCATGCGCCAGATCGGTACGCGGGGCGTCTATGGCCATCCCATCTTGCCTGATTTCATGGTCTTTCTGGATTGGAAGGAACTGCCCTGGTATTGGCTGGGTTTCGATAATTTTCTGTTCGCCGCCCTCATGGTTTTGCTGGTGCCGGGCCTGTTGGGCTTTTTGTTCGGCTGGTTCGCCTTTCGCTCCCGGGTCAGCGGGGTCTATCTGTCGATCGTCACCCAGGCCATGACCTACGCCCTCATGCTCGCCTTTTTCCGCAACAATATGGGATTTGGCGGCAATAACGGTCTGACCGACTTTAAGGATATTCTGGGCTTTTCCCTGCAAACCGACGGCACCCGGGCGGGGCTTTTCGCGGCGACCGCCCTGGCCCTGATGGGGGCCTATGTGATTTGCAGGTTTATTACCGCATCCAGATTGGGCCGGGTGCTCATCGCTATCCGGGATGCCGACAGCCGGACGCGGTTTTTGGGCTACCGGGTGGAATATTACAAACTGTTCGTCTTTACCGTCTCGGCCATGATGACCGGCGTTGCGGGCGCCCTTTACGTGCCCCAGGTGGGGATCATCAACCCGTCCGAATTCTCGCCGGCCAATTCCATCGAAATCGTTATCTGGGTGGCCATCGGCGGGCGGGGCACCCTTTACGGCCCGGTCATCGGCGCCCTTTTGGTCAATTACGCCAAGACCTTCTTCACCGGTGCGCTGCCGGAAATGTGGCTGTTTGTATTGGGAGCTATTTTCATCGGCGCGACGTTGTTTTTGCCTAGGGGACTGGTGGGCATGTCCTGGATGGGGGTTGTCAGCCGCTGGCGCAAGCGGCCGGAGGTGGCCCAATGAACGCGGATGTGAGCAGCCGTGAAAACCCCGATACGATTTTGTATGTGGAAGGCGTATCGGTCAGTTTCGATGGCTTCAAGGTGCTCAATGATCTGAGCTTCTTCGTGCTTGCCGGCGAGCTGCGCGCCATCATCGGGCCCAACGGGGCCGGCAAGACCACCATGATGGATGTGATAACCGGCAAGACCCGGCCCGATGCGGGCCGGGTGCTGTTCAACGGCGGAATGGATTTGACCCGGCTGGATGAAACCCATATCGCCAATCTGGGGATTGGGCGCAAATTTCAAAAACCGACCGTGTTCGAAATGCATTCGGTCTTTGACAACCTGGAACTGGCCCTGAAGGGCAACCGGGGCCTGATGGACAGCCTTTTCTTCCGCCTGGACAGCGCCCAGAAGGAGCGCATCGAAGAGGTTCTCGAAACCATCGCATTGACCGGCGAAAGCAACCGGCCCGCCGGCGATTTAGCCCATGGTCAAAAGCAGTGGCTGGAAATCGGCATGCTGCTCATGCAGGATCCGGAACTACTTTTGATAGATGAGCCGGTGGCCGGCATGACCGATGCCGAAACCGAGGCAACGTCTGAATTGCTCAAACGCATTGCCGGCGAGCGTTCGGTTCTGGTGGTGGAGCATGACATGGAATTCGTCCGCGATCTGGATTGCCGGGTGACCGTGCTTCATGAAGGTTCTATCCTGGCCGAGGGATCCATGAATAAAGTGCAGGAAGATCCACAAGTTATCGAAGTCTATCTGGGGCGTTGAAAGATGTTGCAGGCCACCGATATCGATCTCTTTTATGGCGCCTCCCAGGCCTTGCGGGGCGTAGGTTTCGAAGCTGAAAAAGGCAAGATCACCTGCATTCTGGGGCGCAACGGCGTGGGCAAGACCAGCCTCATGCGGGCCATCGTCGGCCAGCATCCGGTAAGTGCCGGGAATATTATCTGGGAAGAAGACGAGATCACCCATGTCCCCGCATATGGCCGGGCCGCCAGGGGCATCGCCTATGTGCCCCAGGGGCGGGAAATCTTCCCCCTGCTCAGCGTCGAGGAGAATTTGAAGACGGGATTTGCGCCGCTGCCCCGCGCGTTGCGCCGTATTCCCGATGATATCTTCGAATTGTTCCCCATCCTCAAGGATATGCTGCACCGCCGGGGCGGCGATCTTTCGGGCGGCCAGCAGCAGCAACTGGCCATCGCCAGGGCATTGGTTACCCGCCCCCGGCTTTTGGTGCTGGACGAGCCGACGGAAGGCATCCAGCCTTCCATCATCAAAGATATTGAGCGGGTCATCGGCGTCCTGGCAGCACGGGGCGACATGGCCATTTTGCTGGTGGAACAATATTTCGAATTCGCCCGCGATCTGGCTGACGCATTCACGGTACTCGACCGGGGCGAGGTGGTGCTTTCCGGTGCGGCAGAGGATATGGTGGAGGATGATGTGCGCCGTTACCTTACCGTCTGAAGGACCTTTGACCCAACCGGTTCATGGCCTGGCGCGCCTTGATTTCCATCTGGCGGACGGTGAGACGCGCCTGAAAGACCTCTATCATCATGACCCCCTGCGGGTTCTTTTCCCGGACCCCGGCGCTGGCGAGCCGCCTCAGGCCGTGTTGGTTACCACTTCGGGAGGGCTTGTCGGGGGCGATGTTTTGGAGATTGAAGCCACGGTTCATGATGGCGCCCGGGCCATGCTCATGCCCCAGGCGGCAGAGAAGATCTATGGCTCCGACACTGCCGATTGCTCCATCGGGGTCCGGCTTTGGGCGGGAAAAAATGCCTGGCTCGAATACCTGCCCCAGGAAACAATTTTGTTCGAAGGCGCCCGGCTGGACCGGCTGATGCAAATTGACGCGGCCCCGGGGGCATCGGTAATGGCGGGCGAAATGCTGGTATTCGGACGCATCGCCAGGGGTGAACGTTTGAGCAAAGGTCTGGTGCACGATGCCTGGGAAGTGCGAATAGATGGCCGCCTGATTTGGGCCGATGCGCTTTATATGGATGGGAATCTGGCCACCACAATTGCGGACCCGGCCTGTTTCGATGGCGCCGCCGCCTATGCCAGCGCGCTTTATCTGGGAGACGATGCGCCGGATCATCTGGAAACGGCCAGGGAATTGATGGACCGGTCTGGGCCAGGGCTGCTGACGGGTGCCAGCCTGGTGAATGATGTGTTGGTGATGCGCTGGCTGGGGAGGGACGCTTTTGATTTGCGCCAAGCTTTCGGCAAATTCTGGGCAAGCTTCCGGGCCGAGGCCCAGGGCCTGCCGGGTCAGTTGCCCCGCCTGTGGAACATGTAAGGAAGAGGGAGAAGGAAAATGAATCTCACCCCCAGGGAAAAGGACAAGTTACTCATCGCCATGGCCGCCCAGGTGGCCAGGCGGCGCCTGGAGCGGGGCGTCAAGCTCAACTACCCGGAGGCCGCCGCCCTGATCAGCGATTTCGTCGTCGAAGGGGCCAGGGACGGCACCTCGGTCGCCGACCTCATGCGGGACGGGGCAGGGGTCTTAAGCCGCGATCAGGTGATGGAGGGGATCGCCGAAATGCTCCACGATATCCAGGTGGAAGCCACCTTCCCCGACGGCACCAAGCTGGTCACCGTCCATCAACCTATTCGCTAAGGGGGAACCATCATGGTTCCAGGTGAAATCATTACCGCCGACGGCAAGCTGATCCTCAATGAGGGGCGTGAAAGCGTCACCCTGGTCATCGCCAATACGGGCGACCGGCCCGTGCAGGTGGGTTCCCATTATCATTTCTTCGAAGTTAACGAAGCGCTGGAATTCGACCGGGACGCAGCCCGGGGGCGGCGCTTGGATATACCGGCAGGCACGGCGGTGCGTTTCGAGCCGGGCCAGGCGCGGGAAGTGGATCTGATCGCCTATGGCGGAGCACGGTGGGTGTTCGGGTTCAACGGCCTGATCCAGGGCGAATTGGAGGGATGAGCCATGGCTTATGAAATAGAACGGGGCACCTACGCGGCAATGTTCGGCCCGACGGTGGGCGATAAGGTCCGTCTGGCCGATATGGAATTATGGGCCGAGGTGGAAGAAGACCGCACAATTTACGGCGAGGAGGTCAAATTCGGCGGCGGCAAGGTGATCCGGGACGGTATGGGCCAATCACAGGTGATGCGGGCCGATGGCGCCGTCGATACGGTCATCACCAATGCCCTGATCATCGACCATGGTGGTATCATCAAGGCAGATATCGGCATCCGGGATGGGCGTATTCAGGCTATCGGCAAGGCGGGCAATCCGGACATTCAGCCGGGCGTGGATATCGTCATCGGCCCCGGCACCGAAGCCATCGCCGGCGAGGGGCGCATTCTGACCGCCGGCGGCATCGATGCCCATATCCATTGGATCAGCCCCCAACAGGTAGACGATGCCCTGTATTCCGGCATCACCACCATGCTGGGCGGCGGCACGGGGCCCGCCGATGGAACCAACGCCACCACCTGCACGCCCGGTGCGTGGCATCTGGGGCGCATGTTGCAAGCCGCCGACGGCATCCCCATGAATTTGGGGTTTTTCGGCAAGGGCAATGCCTCGCTGCCGGGTGCGCTCACCGAACAGGTGGAGGCGGGTGCCTGCGGGCTGAAGCTGCATGAAGATTGGGGCACCACGCCGGCGGCCATCGGCAATTGCCTATCGGTGGCGGACGAAGCCGATGTGCAGGTGGCCATTCATACCGATACGCTCAATGAATCGGGCTTCGTCGAGAACACCATCGCCGCTTTCGGGGGCAGAACCATCCATGCCTTTCATACGGAAGGGGCGGGGGGCGGTCATGCGCCGGACATCATCCGGGTTTGCGGTGAGGCCAACGTGTTGCCCTCATCGACCAATCCAACCCGGCCCTATACGGTCAATACGGTGGACGAACATTTGGATATGCTGATGGTTTGCCATCATCTGGATCAACGCATCCCCGAAGATGTGGCCTTCGCCGAAAGCCGCATCCGGCGCGAAACCATCGCGGCGGAAGACGTTTTGCATGATCTCGGCGCCTTTTCCATGATCGCGTCCGACAGCCAGGCCATGGGCCGGGTGGGCGAGGTGATCATCCGTACCTGGCAGACGGCAGATAAGATGAAGCGCCAAAGGGGTCCACTGCCGGGCGAGAAGGGCGAGAACGACAATCTGCGCATCCGGCGTTATATCGCCAAATACACCATCAATCCGGCCCTGACCCACGGTATCGCCGATCATGTGGGATCGGTGGAGGTGGGGAAGCTGGCCGATCTGGTTTTATGGAAGCCCATGTTTTTTGGCGTAAAGCCCGATCTGGTGATCAAAAGCGGCACCATCACCGGGGCCGCCATGGGGGACCCCAACGCCTCCATCCCGACGCCCCAGCCGGTGCATTACCGGCCCATGTTCGGTGCCTTTGGCAAATCCCTGGTGGCCAGTTCGGTGAGCTTCGTCTCGGGTGCTGCCCAGGACAGCGGGATCGGCGAGCGGTTGGGATTGGATAAAGAATTGCTGGCGGTGCGCGGCACCCGGAGCGTGAACAAAAAAGACATGGTGCTCAATGATCTCACCCCGGTCATGGAGGTGGATCCGGAAAGCTATGAGGTGCGCGCCGATGGTGAATTGTTGACTTGTGAGCCGGCGGCAGAGCTGTCCCTGGCGCAACGTTATTTCCTGTTCTGATCATGCGCCGGGCAATTGCAGTAAAGCCTTCCGGAAGCTGGCCCAACGAAGAGGCCGTGGCCAGCGTCACCTTGGCTTTTGAGGAACGCCACAGAAGGCGCGTCCGGCTCAATGACGACACGGGCGAGGGTTTTCTCCTGGATCTGGAGAAGCCCGCTCTTCTGGGGGACGGCGATGGCTTGACCCTCGATGCGGGCGGGATCATCCGAGTCCTGGCCGCCCATGAACCGGTGGCCAATATCCAATGCGATGACGGCATTCACGCCGCCCGCCTCGCCTGGCATATCGGTAACCGCCATACGCCGGTGCAGGTGCTGGGCGATGGGGCATTGCGCATCGGTGATGATCATGTGCTGGTCCATATGGTGGAAGGTCTGGGCGGCCGGGTTACCCGCCATCTGGCCCCCTTCGATCCCGAGCCGGGCGCCTATGCCGGAGGGGATCATGGCCACTGATGCCCAGCTTTTCCGCCTCATGGCCTGGCTCTCACCCAGCTTTCCGGTGGGGGGCTACAGCTTCTCCCACGGGCTTGAATGGGCCGTGGAAGATGGCCGGGTGACCGATGCCGGCAGTCTGTCAGGTTGGGTCAAAGCCGTGCTCAGTCAAGGTGCTGGGCGAATCGACGGGGTGCTGTTCCGTACCGCCTGGCGGGCCTTCAGTGAGGGCGACGAAGACGCCTTGGCCTGGGCCGTGGAACGGGCGGCGGCGCAGCGGGCGACGGCGGAAACCGCATTGGAAAGTGCTGCTCAGGGACGTGCTTTCCTGGATACGGTGCTCAGCGCCTGGCCCGATCCGGATTTGCAAAACTGGAATGATGGTTTGGCCGAAGACGGGCGCGACCCCGCCTATTCAGTTGCCGTGGCGGTGGCCGCGGCTTGTGCCCAGATTCCCCTGGAAGACGCCCTGGCCGCATATCTGCAAGCCTTCGCCGCCAATCTGGTCTCGGCCGGTTTACGCCTCATCCCCCTGGGCCAGACCGATGGGCAGCGGGTGCTGGCGTCGCTGGAAGGCGCTATCTTAGAGGCGGCGAAGAGCCCGGCGGAGCATCTGGGCAGCGCGGCACCCCTCATCGATTGGGCATCGGCCCGCCACGAAACCCAATATACAAGGCTCTTCCGGTCATGAGCGGACCTCTCAGGGTAGGCATCGGCGGCCCGGTGGGATCGGGTAAGACGGCGCTTCTGGATGCGCTCTGCAAGCATTTGCGCGATGATTTCAACATCGCCGCCGTGACCAACGATATCTATACCCGCGAAGATGCGGAATTCCTCACCCGCTCGGGCGCCCTGGCGGAGGACCGCATTCTGGGCGTGGAGACCGGTGGCTGTCCCCATACGGCGATCCGCGAGGATGCCTCCATGAATTTGGCGGCGGTGGATGAAATGAATGCCCGCTTTCCGGGCCTTGAGATCGTTTTCATCGAATCCGGCGGCGACAATCTGGCCGCCACCTTTTCGCCCGAACTGGTCGATTTGACGCTCTATGTGATCGATGTGTCGGCCGGTGACAAGATCCCCCGCAAAGGCGGCCCGGGCATTACGCGTTCTGATTTGCTGATCATCAACAAGATCGATCTGGCCCCCCTGGTGGGTGCCGATCTGGGCGTCATGGAGCGGGATTCCCATAAGATGCGAGGCGAGCGGCCCTTTGTCTTTACCAACCTCAAGTCAGGCGACGGGTTGGGCGCAGTGGCGGATTTCCTGATCGAAGCGGGCGGGCTTTAGGGCGGGCAAAGATAGAAGTCCAAACCGGTATTCAGGACCTATCCACGCGATCAGGGTTCATCCAAAAAGCTTCTTCATTCCTATATTTTTAGAATACAAATGATAATCATTCTAAATTACTAGCACTGATAGTATAAAAGTAAACAAGCGACTATCCGGCGACAATGTTCGCCCTAGGGAACGGATTGGAGGAGGTAGGCATGGCGAATGTTGAGGAGACGGTTCAGGGCCATTACGGCCATGGCGATGTACTGGAGCGCATATTCGATCACTTGGAATCCAACGGCAAGGATCTGGACAATCTGGCGGCGGAGGATTTGTTTGCATTGGATCAGTTGCATGGGCGGGGGGTCACGGCGACAGCGGATCATGTGGCCCACGCTGGGATCAAACCGGGCATGCATATGTTGGAAATTGGCTGCGGTGTTGGCGGGGCTTCGCGCTATTTGGTGGCAAATATCGATTGCCGCATTACCGCCATCGATCTGACGGAAGAGTATGTGGAGGCCGCGCGCTCCCTCGCGGAACGCTGCGGCCTGGACGCGCGGATCGAGTATCGCCAGGCAAACGCCCTCAGCCTGCCCTTCGCCGAGGCCAGCTTTGATCATGTCTGGTGCCATAACGTGACCATGAATATCGCCGACAAGACCGGGCTTGCCCGGGAAATCCACCGGATGCTCAAGCCGGGAGGCCGGTATTCCTGTGCCGAGATCAATCTGGGCCCGTCGGGCGCGCCCTTTTTTCCCCTGCCCTGGGCGGTGGACGCCTCGTCCAGCTTTCTGGTCACGCCCGGCGAAATGAAGAGCGCCTTGCAGGCGGGTGGGCTCCGGGTGGTCGAGAATATCGACCTCACCGAAGCCAATCTCGAATTTGGCCGCGACATGAAGGCCCGCGCGGATAGGGGCGAGCCACCCCGGCAGACCAATCATGTGGTCATGGGGGATGCTTTCATCGAACGCGTTCAAAATTCAGCCAAATGCGTTGTAGGGGGGCATCTGGTGGAAAACCTGATCATCGCCGAAAAGCCGCCTGGGTAGAACGAGTGATGGCTAGACCTCACCTTCCCCGGGGCCCCATCGCCATCGATAAAATTGACATTTGCCGCCGGATCGGCATTTTGGGGTGATTCACGGCTTTTCGCTTTGAAGGGCCGCCTTCCCCTTTGGCAGGATTCCGGTTTTTGACGGTCTCATCCTTCTTCGGCGGCGCTGGCCGCGCCTTGCAAAATCCGGTCTACCGGCGATACATGATCGGCCATACCCTGGCCGGGGTGGGGCGCTGGATGAAGCGTACCTCGGTTGGCTGGCTGACTTGGGAACTGACGGAATCGACCAGTTGGCTGGGCATCGTTGCCTTCGCCGATCTGGTGCCGACCATGTTGTTTGTCATTCTGTCGGGCGCCATCGCCGACCGGGTGGGGGTGATGCGCATCGTCAGGCTGAGCCAGATTCTGTCCGGGCTGATCGCGGCTCTGTTTGCAGTCCTTGTCCTGACCGGTCTGATCACCATCGAGGCCGTGATCGTTTTATCGGTATTTTTCGGCGCCGCGGAGGCCTTGAGCCAGCCCGCCCGCATGGCCGCCGTGCATGCCATGGTGCCTAAGGAGGATCTGTCCTCGGCCATCGCCCTTGGATCCGCGGCCTTCAACGCGACTCGCATCGTCGGCCCGGCCATCGCCGGTGCGCTGATCATCTGGACCAATACGGGTGTGGTAATCGGCCTTTGCGCGGTCATCTTTTTCATTTTTTATTGGTTGCTGCTCTACATTCATATCGAGGAAAGCGCCAGCGGACGGAAGCTTTCCTTCGATCTGTTCGTCGATATCTGGCGGGGTGTGCAATATGTCTATGGCCACGGGGGCATCCGTTTCATCATGGCCCTCATGCTGGCGGTCAGTTTTCTGCTGCGCCCGGTGATCGAGCTGATGCCCGGCGTTTCAGGCCAGGTATTCGATGCGGGACCAGCGGGGTTGTCATTATTGTTAGGCGCCATCGGGGCGGGGGCGCTCCTATGCAGCCTTTGGATGGCGAGGCGGGGCGGCATGGCCGGGCTCACCGGATTGGTGACATTTTCGATCCTCGGCGGCGGGGTGGCGCTTATGCTGTCCATGGTCTTCGGCCTGCTGTGGGCCGCCTTTGTTTTCCTCATGGTGGTCGGCGGTTTCATGCTGATCGGCAATGTGAGCGCCCAGAGCCTGGTTCAGAATACTGTGGATGGCGCGGTGCGGGCCAGGGTGTTGAGCCTGTTCATCGTCTTCGCCCACGGAATGCCTGCCCTGGGTGCAATCATCATGGGCTGGATCGCCTCCCTGGCGGGCTTGCAATGGACTATTGGTGCCGGCGCGTTTGGTCTGGTGCTGGTCTGGTTATGGGCCAGGCCGCGCTCCGGGGCTATGGCTAAGGTGCTGGAGCGGGGTGCATCCGCCAAATAGGCCGGCTATCAACCGGCCAATGCGCTTTCGATGGCATTTATGACCTGGGGAACCTGAACCGGTTTGGTCAGATAACGAAGGAACCCGGCCTCCAGACCTTTCTCAATATCCTTCTCGGTAGCGGCGGCGCTTATAGCCAGAACGGGTATTTTATTTGTGCTCTCGCATTCATGAAGATTCTTCACCGCCTCAATGCCGTTCATGCCGGGAAGGTTGATATCGAGAATAATCAGGTCTGGATTCTTTGCCTTGGCCAGTTCCATACCTAGCTCCGCATTATGGGCGGAGATTATGGACATTCCCCGGATACCCGACACGATCAATTCCATGAGTTCCAGGTTTTCCGGGTTGTCTTCGACATAAAGCAAGGTGCCGGGTATTTCGGGAATATCAGCTAGACCGGGCTTCCGGTTATCATCTCCGTCACCCGTCATTGCTTCTTTCTGAATTTCCTGGGGGCAGGGGAACTCGATCCAGAAAGTGCTTCCTTCTCCGGGCACGCTTTCGCAGCCGATGGTCCCGCCCATGGCCTCAACCAGCTTTTTGGAAATGGCAAGTCCGATCCCCGTCCCTTCGATTTCTGAATGTTCCGATCCGAGCCGCTCAAATGGATCAAACAGTTTCGCCATCCGGTCCTCTGATATTCCTCTGCCCGTATCGGTGACATAGATATGGACCATGCCGTTGGCCTGGTCCTTGCAGCCAAAGGTGACCGAACCGCCCTCTTTGTTGTATTTGATGGCGTTGGAAAGCAAATTGACGATGACTTGCTTGAAGCAGGTCCGATCCACATTAATCCCTTTGTCGGATTCTTTTTTGCCGCTAAGGGTTATGGACCTCTCCTCGGCCATCCCCCGGACCAATTCCATGCCTTCCTTGAATGCATCGCGGGGAAAGAACCGCTCCGGGTTCAGATCAAATTTACCGGATTCAATCTGCGCCAAATCGAGAATATCGTTGATCAGCGTCAAAAGATGCTGGCCGCCCTTCAGAATATGATCAACGCTGTTTCTCTGGGTGCTCGACAATGGTTCCTTGGGATTGAAGTCCAGCATCTGGGCGAAACCGAGAATGGCGTTCATGGGCGTGCGCAATTCGTGGCTCATGGAAGACAGGAATTTTGACTTGGCCCGGTTGGCGGTTTCGGCTTCGGTTTGCCGTTGCCTCAATTCGGTGATGTCGAACCTGAAAACGATCGTACTGCCGTCCGCCAATTTCCGCCCGGCAGAGCGGATTATCCGCCCGTCGTTCCGGACCGTTTCATTGTCCCTGTATCCATGGCGGAAATTTTGAACCCGGTCTTAAAGCCAGTCCTCTTCATCTTTCGGTTTGATTTTGATCCTGCCGCTTTTGGCGATTTCCCGCATGAAACTTTCGAACCCTATTCCGGGTTCAAGAAACTTCGCGATCTCCCCTTCCAGTTCCTTGAAATAGTTGTTGCAAAACATGAAGTTTTCTTCGGAATTCCACAAGACGAATCCCGCTTCCAATTTATCCATGGCATTGAAGAAACGCTCCTGGATCAATTGGCTCTGCTTTCTGGCCGTAATATCGCGGGCAAAACTCAGGAACGCCTTGCCGTCATCGTAATCAATCAGCCGGGTGTTAACCTCCATCGGA
Source organism: uncultured Rhodospirillaceae bacterium (assembly GCA_964493945.1). Classification (GTDB taxonomy): domain Bacteria; phylum Pseudomonadota; class Alphaproteobacteria; order Rhodospirillales; family UBA2165; genus CAZBQG01. The sequence continues at coordinate 137 of CAZBQG010000091.1, read as the reverse complement.
ATCTCGGTGCCGTCCGCGCGAATATGAATGGTCTCAAACAAATCATGGCCCTTGCGCAATATCTCCTTGCGGTGCGCGGCGGAGGCCTGTTCGATTGGATTGAGGTCCGGTGAGTAAGGTGGCAGGAACCAGAGGCG
>CAZBQG010000090.1:0-15749 GCA_964493945.1 uncultured Rhodospirillaceae bacterium | reverse complement strand
CACGCCGGCCACCGGGCCCCGGCTGCTTTTGGCCCCCAGCGCGCCCGAGAAATTCGCCGACGGGCTGATCGGCGGCATGGTGCAGGTGGCCCGCCATCATGAAGTGTCGTCGCTTCATATCACCTTTCCGACGGAAGAGCAGTGGCGCCGGTTTGGCGAGGCGGGCTTTCTGTTGCGCACCGGTAAGCAGTTCCATTGGGAGAACCGGGGCTATGAGAGCTTCGATGATTTTCTGGCCCAATTGAGTTCACGCAAGCGCAAGGCCATCCGCAAGGAGCGCCAGGAAGTGTTGCGCCAGGGTCTTGAGTTGTGTGCCCTGACCGGCGATGATATCAAGCCCTATCATTGGGATGCCTTCTATGGCTTTTACATGGATACCACCGGGCGCAAATGGGGACGGCCTTATCTGAACCGGGAATTCTTCGCCCGGTTGGGGGAAAGCATGTCCGACAACGTTGTGCTGGTGGTTGCCCATGAAGATGGGGAATTGGTGGCCGGCGCGCTCAATCTTTGGGGCGAGGATACTTTGTTTGGGCGCAATTGGGGCTGCACCAGGGATTACAGGTTTCTTCATTTTGAGGCCTGCTATTACCAGGCCATCGATTTCGCCATCGCCCACCGCCTGCAATGGGTTGAGGCCGGCGCCCAGGGGCCCCATAAAATTCAGCGGGGCTACCTGCCCCGGGAAATCTATTCGGCCCATTGGATCGAGGACGGAAATTTCCGCGAAGCCGTCGCCCGCTTCGTCGATCAGGAACGCCAGGAAACGGACGAGGAAATTTCGTCACTCATGAGCTATTCGCCCTACCGCCAGGTTGACGGCGGGGCGGAGCCCGATCTACAGAGCTGAAAGACCCTAATCCACGAATTCTGGAGCCTTGAGGTCATCGTCGTCGCCGTCGGGATCATTGGAGCCCGAGTCATTTTTTCCAGGCGCCTTATCGCTACCTTTCCGGCCGGTTTTGGCCGATGGCGGGGCGGGTGGGAAATTGAGGGCGATTTTACCGTTCTCCACTTTCACCCGCACCAGGCCGCCCTTGGTCAGCTTGCCAAAGAGCAATTCATTGGCCAGGGGCTTTTTGATATTCTCCTGGATGACCCGGGCCAGGGGGCGCGCGCCATAGCGTTTGTCATAGCCCTTGCGGCCCAGCCATTCCAGGGCCGGTTGAGTCAGCTCGATACTCACCGCCCGGTCGCCCAGCTGGGCTTCCAGCTCCATGACGAATTTCTCCACCACTCGGGCAATGATCTCGGGCGGCAGGGAGGAAAATGTGATGCTTGCGTCCAGCCGGTTGCGGAATTCGGGTGAGAACATTTTCTCGATGGCTTCCTGGTCATCGCCTTCGCGCATTTCCCGCTCGAAGCCGATGGCCGGGCGGGCCAGTTCCTGGGCGCCTGCATTGGTGGTCATGATCAAGATCACATTACGGAAATCCACCGCCTTGCCCGTGTGATCAGTCAGCTTGCCGTGATCCATGATCTGCAACAGGATGTTGAACAGGTCGGGATGGGCCTTTTCGATCTCGTCCAGAAGCAGCACGGCGTGGGGTTGCTGATCGATGGCGTCGGTCAACAATCCGCCCTGATCGAACCCAACATAGCCGGGCGGCGCACCGATCAGGCGCGACACCGTATGGCGCTCCATATATTCGGACATGTCAAAGCGCACCAGTTTGATCCCCATGGAGCGCGACAATTGGCGGGCGACTTCCGTCTTGCCGACGCCGGTGGGGCCGGAGAACAGATAGGCCCCGATGGGTTTTTCGGGTTCGCGCAGGCCGGCGCGGGCCAGCTTGATGGCGCTGGCCAGGGCCTCGATGGCGTTGTCCTGGCCGAAGACCATGGTCTTTAGGTCGCGCTCCAGATTGGCCAGCACCGTCTTGTCGTCGCGGGACACGCTTTTCGGCGGGATGCGGGCCATTTTGGCGATGACATTTTCCACATCCTTGACGGAAATGGTCTTGCGCCGGCGGTGGACCGGCAAAAGCATGCGCGATGCGCCCACCTCGTCGATCACATCGATGGCCTTGTCGGGCAGTTTGCGGTCGCCAATATAGCGGGCCGAAAGTTCCACCGCCTGGCGCAGGGCTTCGCCCGTATAGCGCACCTTGTGGAATTCCTCGTAATGGGGTTTGAGGCCCCGCAGGATCTTGATGGCGTCTTCCTGGGTGGGCTCATAGATGTCGATTTTCTGAAAACGGCGTGCCAGCGCCCGGTCTTTTTCGAAATGGCCGCGATATTCCTTGTAGGTGGTGGAGCCCATACAGCGGAGCGTGCCGCTTTGTAGCGACGGTTTGAGCAGGTTCGAGGCATCCATGGAGCCGCCCGAGGTGGCGCCCGCGCCGATCACGGTATGGATTTCATCGATGAACAGGATCGATCCCTTGGTGTTTTCAAGCTCACCCAATACCGCCTTGATGCGTTCCTCGAAATCCCCCCGGTAGCGGGTACCGGCCAGAAGCGAGCCCATATCCAGGGAGAAGATGGTGTCGTTTTCAAGCACCTCCGGCACGTCGCCATTGATGATGCGCAAGGCCAGCCCTTCGGCCAGGGCCGTCTTGCCGACGCCCGGGTCACCCACCAGGAGGGGGTTGTTCTTGGTCCGCCGGCAAAGCACCTGGATGATCCGCTCTATTTCGGTATCGCGCCCGATGAGCGGGTCAATTTTCCCCTCGGCGGCTTTCTTGTTGAGGTTCACGCAATAGGTATCCAAGGCCTCGCTGCCCTTGGGCGTGGGCCGGTCTTCCGGATCTTCCTCTTCCGTCCCTTCGGCGCCGCGCGGCTCGGAAAAGCCGGGCGCCTTGGCGATGCCGTGCGAGATGTAATTGACCGCATCCAGCCGGGTCATGTCATGAAGTTGCAGGAAATAGACTGCATTGGCTTCGCGCTCGGAAAAGATGGCGACCAGAACATTGGCACCGGTCACTTCCTCCCGGCCCGACGATTGCACATGAATGGCGGCCCGCTGTACCACCCGCTGGAAGCCGACGGTGGGTTTGGGCTCGGTGACGCCGGGGGTGATCAGTTCGGACAAATCCTCATCGACGAAGCGGGTCAGGTCGCTCTGCAGGCGCTCAATATCGACGCTGCAGGCGCGCAGCACGGAAATACCGTCCGGATCCTCGGTCAGGGCCAAAAGAAGATGCTCAAGCGTGGCATATTCGTGGTTACGCTCGGTGGCATAACCCAAGGCGCGGTGCAGGCTTTTTTCCAGATTACGCGACAACATGTGTTTTCTACCTCTCCATCTGCCTTGCTGGTTTCAGTCGCTTTCCCGCTTGTTTCCTAATCGGTCCCGTCTTGTCAAGATTGGTCTTAAATGGCGGATGTCAATCTTTCTCCCCCGGAGGGTCAGTCCTTTTCAATGGTGCATTGCAGGGGATGCTGGTTCTGATGGGCCAGATCCATGGTCTGATTGACCTTCATCTCGGCCACTTCATAGGTGTAGACGCCGCATACCCCCACCCCTTTTTGATGCACATGGAGCATGATCTGGGTCGCCGCGTCATGATTTTTGTTGAAGAATTTTTCCAGCACATGGACGACGAATTCCATCGGCGTGTAGTCGTCATTAAGCATCAGGACCTTATACATGGCCGGTTTTTTGACCTTGATCCGGCTTTTTACGGTGACACCATTTTCCAGATCGTCATCGTTGCCGCCGCCGATATCGTCGTCCTGTTTCATATTCGCCGTTCTTCCCTTGGTACTCGTTCCCGTCCCGGCCCCCTCCGGGCGGGACGTGCCTGGTTCATTATAATATAAAAGCCCAATCCATTTCCACAACAGGTGGATGGGTAAAAAATTGGAAAGGGTTTTGTGAAAGGGGGGCGGAAGAAGAAGTTTGCGGGTTTTGCCGCCCGAGCGGCGGGATTGCCTCCCCTTCCCCGTTGGCGGGACAGGGGCGGAGGGGGCGTTCCCGTTTGTTTGCAAGGGAAGAATTTCAATAATGATGGGTCAGGTCTCACGACTTGCGCCCGGAATTGCCAGTTACAGACCTATTTGTTAGAATAGCGTCATGTTTAGGAATTACTACCTTGGCGGGTTGGTTCTGGCCGTGCTTTTGGTGCCCTTTCCGGTGGGGCGCGCGGAGAAGTCCGACGCGGTGCTGTCGGCGGCCCGGGCCTCCATCGAGGCCAGGCAATATCCACGGGCCACCGGGATGCTCTCGGCCCTCACCAAAGGCCATCCGACGAACGCCAAGGCCTTCATCCTGCGCGGGCGGGCCCTTACCGGGGTTGGGGATTTCGAAGGAGCCCTAAAGGATTTCAACTCGGCCCGGCGCCTCACGCCCCAGGACCCGGAAGCTTTGGCGGAAGAAGGATTTTGAGCGGGCCGTGGATAATTTCAAGGCGGTGCTGGTGCTCAAGCTGAAGGACCTGGAAGCCCTGGTGGCCAAGGGAAGGGCCATTTTGCAGAGCGGGGACGTTTATGATTCGGCATGGGATTTTAACAAGGTGATCAAGATCAATCCGGATTATCCCGGTATTTATCTTTATCGGGGTAACACCCGCGCGCTACGTCATCCCGCTAAAGGAGCCCTGGAAGATTTCGCCGAAGCATTGCGCCGCGATCCAGGCAACGCGGATATCTATAACGGGCGGGGGATTGCTTATTCTCAGAAAGGTAATTATGAACGTGCCTTCGAGGAATTTAGAACGGCCATACGGCTCAATGCGGATCACAAAATCGCCTATTATAATTTGGGGTTGAGGCAGCTTGGCAATAGCCTTTATTCACAGGCGGTCAAGAACTTCAGCGAGGCGATCAAGCTGGACCCATTAATGCCTAAAGTTTTCGATCAAAGGGCTAGGGCAAATTATTTCCTTCATAAATATAAGCAGGTCATAGCTGATTCGACCCGGCAAATGAAGATCATCCCGGAATGCGAGGACGCTTATGAGCGGCGCGGAAATTCCCATGAAGCTCTAGGCAATATCCGGCAGGCCGCCAGGGACAAAAACAAAGCCTAATTCATATCCCTGCATGGAAGAAGGGGATGTCCAGACTTGCATTCCTTGATTAGCCCCTAACATTGTGATCGAGAAGGTTGGCGACGGGAAGCACTTTCCCGCCGCCGATCATCGCTAGGTTTAATTAACGAAAACGAGTAATCGCTGCTCTCCCTGTTGTTTCCGGGGTAGGCGGGGTACCTTCGGTGTTGCGCACCACCCGGTACATATATTGGGGCTTCAAGGCTTGTAAGGCCCGGAATTTGGTTTTGAATTTGTCCCCCTGTTCTTGTTTTAATTCTGCCTTTTTCCGATCAGCTTCGGCCCGCTGGACTTTCGCCAGGCCCAACTTGTTCTGGGCGGCGGTCACCTCCGGGGAATAGGACTTTCGTGCCCTTGCCTGATCCAGCTCCCGTTGAAACCTTTCTCGGCCTCAAAATGGGTGCGGCTGGCATCATCCAGACGGGTCTGAGCGGCGTTCAGCTCATTCAGACTTTGATCCAGGGGGGATTTGACCGGGTTCCCGCCGGCCGCCTCCTGGGCCGGCGGGGGATGGAGAGGTCCGGCAGGGGGCATGTCTTGATTATTATCCGGCTCAAGCCCATCATTCATTCCATCAAAATCAAGATCGTTGATCATAACAATATGTTCCTTTGCAATGTTGAGATTAAAGGAGGTAATTAATCACAATATATGATGTTAATATCTCATTGACACCTCCATGAGAAAACAGCCGCCCTCATGCACGGGCGGCCTCACTGTTCCTTGGGATTTCTAATCGTTTTCCAGAATGGCCAGTTCGGGCGTCAGGATGATTTCCAGGGTTTTTTTGTAATGGATGTGCAGCAAGGCGATGGCCGTTTCTACCTGACCTTCGACGCTGGCCTCGAAGAGCGTGCGGTGTTCGTCTTCTTCGTTGGTTTCTGGATAGCTTTCGTTGGTCGCCAATTGGCGGTAGCGCCCGGCCTGATCGTTGAGCTGGGCGCAAAAGCCCAAAAGCCACCCGGAGCCGCAATTGGCAATCAGGCTCATATGGAAATGCCGGTGCATGCTTTCCCATTCCGGATTGCGCGCATAGCCGTCCCTCCGAGAAGATTGAGGAATGCGAGACAGATGATGGAAGGCCAGAACCAGGGTTTCTTCCCATTCCACCGTCCGGTTATTGATGGATTCGCGCAAAGCCACCTCTTCCAGCCAGCAGCGGGTCTTGACCAGTTCGAACAGGTCTTTCTTGCTTACCTTGGAGACCTGAAAGCCCTTTTGGTCCTCGCGCACCACCAGCCCGTCGGCGCTGAGGCGGTTCAGCGCTTCGCGCACCGGGGAATTGCCTACGGTATAGCGTTCGCGTAGAAACTCGGCGCGCAATCTTTCGCCGGGGAGGATTTCACCGGCCATGATGTCATCGCGCAGCCGGTCATAAACGCTTGAGGCAAGGGTGCCCGCCCCATTCTTTTCACCATTAGGGGGTTTCTCACCATTTCTGGGCTCTTTCGTTTGGGTCCCGTCAGGGGTATCGTCGCTCATACGTGCTTCCCGCTCCCCCAGAGGATGTTTTCTTTATTCCTCGCCAACTTATCACGAAATATGAGGCAGGTTCAAATTTCGAAAAAAACGCCAAAAAATCGAAATTAATACCAGATCCCAAAAAGTTTGACCCATTATGGAAGAAAATATTGAACCCAAGAGCCACAAAATCTTATATATAAATCAAATACTTATATGAATTAAACGCTAAAACTAAGTGGAGCCACAATGGGTCAATCTTTTTGGGATCTGATATAAGTTGACTTGAGTTAAAAATATAGATTTTTCTGCGGGCAATTGCAAAACGCTAAATTGAATTTTTTCGGCTTCATAGGGAGATCAAAAAGCGGGGCTCAGCCAGCCGACGACCATGCCATAGGTGCCATGCACCACGATGGCCGTCGCCCAGGCCATTTTCGAATGACGCAGCCCGAAGAGGCCACCCTTCAAAAAGAAGGGCACGAAAATGAGTTGCGCGGGAAACCAGAGGATGGCGCCATAGACCATGCCCAGCACCGCCGGCGGGGCATCGATATGGGTTTTCAGCCAGGGCCCGACGACGGAGGCGTAAAGCAGCCCGAACAATACGCCGTTCATGAGCACTACCCAAAACCCCGCCCAATAGGGTGGCGGCTTTCCCTCGAAGCTTTCGCTCCAGGAATTGACCGCGATACCCATGCCGAAATCCAGCCGGGGCAGGCCATAGGCCGGCCCCCAAAGGGCCATCATCAGATGAAGATAGGAAGCGATAAATCCGGCCAATGAGGCCTGCACCATGAATTCGAGTGTCATGATCCCCTCTCCTCTTTACTCCAACCCGCTGGCCCGCGCCTGATCACGTGCCACCACGGCCCAATCCAGTTCGCCCTCGCCATGGGTCTCCGCCCCGATCAGGCGGTCGCGCCAGGCATTTCCGCTGGGCAGCGGTACGCCGGCGGCCTGCCCCGCGGCCATGGCCAGGTTACAGTCCTTGAGTCCAATGCTGGCGGTCACGCCCACTTCACCGTAGGCTTCCCGGGCAATGATGTCGCCATAGACCTTGTAGGCCACCGAGGCGAACAGACCGTCGGTCAGGACCTTGTAAAAGACGGCGGGATCGACGCCGAATTTGCGCACCAGGGCGAAGCCCTCGCCCATCGCTTCGATAGCGCAGCCAAGCACCAGATTGTTGGCGATCTTTATGGAAACGGCGGATTCCGGCTTTTCGCCGGCTGGGAATACGTTCTGGCCGATCAGTTCGAAGAGCGGCGCGCAGCGTGCCACCATTTCCGACGCCCCCCCCGGGACGATGCCCAATTGGCCTTCCTGGGCCAGTTCCGGGCGGCCCAGCACGGGCGCCGCCACGAAACCCTGGCCGGCATCGGCATGGACGGCGGCCATGGCGCGGGTCACATCGACGCCGTGGGTGCCCATGGACAAATGGATGGCGCCGTCCTCGAGGGAGGCACGCAATCCGCCATCGCCCTCGACCACGCCTTGCAGGATGGCGTCGCTGGCCAGCATGGAAATCACCACCTCGCGGTCCTTGGCGGCCTCGGCGATGGAGCCCGCGGCACTGGCCCCGCGGCCCACCAGATCCTCCATCTGGCCGGGATCGGGATCATACATCAACAGATCATGCCCTCCGCCCAGAACCCGTCCGCCCATGGCGCTGCCCATGCGCCCGACGCCTATCAATCCAACCTTCATAATGTTTCCTCCTGGTTCAGCTATGTTCAGCTATATCCCATACCGCAACCGATCAACTCGTCCGTCGGGAACTTGGTGATGATTTCGGTGCCCGTTTCGGTGATCACCACCTCGTCTTCCAGGCGCACCCCGTCGAAGCCCTTGCCCGCATAGGTCTCTGCGGCGAAGACCATGCCGGGTTCGATCTCCACCGGATGATCGAAACTGTAGAGACGTGAAATAATAGGGAATTCCCAAAGGCCGACGCCGATGCCGTGGCCATATTGCAGGCCGAAAATTTCGGCTTCGTTTTTAGCACCCATGGTCTTGGCGTCGGGCCAGACCTTGACCACATCGGCCGTGCTTTTGCCGGGTCCGATGGCATCCAGGCCGCCCCGTTGATATTCCAGGCAGCGGGCATGGATATCCTTTTGCGCCTGGGTCGGCTTACCGCAACAAAAGCAGCGATAGACGCAGGTGTGATAGCCGTTATAAAGCAGAACGATATCCATGAAGATCATGTCGCCCGGCTGCAACAGGCGGTCCGAACTGAGATGGGGATGGGGATGGGTCCTATTGCCGCTGGTCACCTGCACATTGATTACCCATTGGGCGCCCAGGCGGTGCATTTCGTGGGAGGCTGCGGCCTGCAGGTCATTTTCCTTCATGCCCGGCTGGGTGGTCTGGGCGATCTTGTGGAAGGCGGCATCGACGATGGCGGCACCATGTTTGAGGTTCATGATCTCGTCTTCGTTCTTGATTGCCCTGGCATGCTGCATGACGTTCTGCCCGTCGGCGATGGTATAGCCGTTCTGCATCAGGGCCAGGATGATCTGAGCCTCGACGATATCGACGCCGATCTTGACTTTTGATTTATCCAGCTTGTGGTTTTCCAGAACCATGTCCAGATCGGCCAGGAAGTTCTCGTAGCATTTCCATTCCATGGGCAGGGCGCCATGCATGGTGCCGTGGGCCGGGAAGGTGTGATCCTTGATCCAGGGGCAATAAAGCTTCTCCGCCGCCACTTCCGAACCAAAGCCGAAAATATGCGGCTCGCCACCCCTAGGAACGATGGAATAGCGCCCCATATTATCCACTTCGGGCGAGGCTACCGCCGTCGAGGTGGCATAGCGCTTATTGCCGGCCTCGAACAAAAGCAGACATTCGATATCGAATTCTTCCATATATTGTTTGATGCGCCCGACGCGGTATTTACGCATGCGGTCGAAATCGATCCGCTGCTCATAGTCGACCTGCATCATGCCGTGTGTTCCGACTCTCACTATTCCCACTCCTTTTGATCGAATTGCCGATGGCGGCGGGCGGGGTAGTTCATCCCGCCCGCGCCCTGTTTCATGTAGGTTCCAATTGGGCAAAGCCCAACTATTTCAGCCAACTTTCTCCATCACGCCCGAGGCGGCCGATTTGACAATGGTTTCGGTCACCGCCGCGCCGTGGATCATTTCATCCAATGTAATGGGGTATGCCGGCCCGCCCGCTGCCGCCTGGGCGAAAGATTCAAGTGCCGCGCGGGACAGATCGAAGGCATCGGCCTGCCAGATTTCACGGGGCCCCTTGGCCGGCTGGAAGGTGCAATTGCCGAACAGCCGCGTGCGCCGCTCTTCCGAAGAAGCGCCTGCCACATGGGTCATGCCGTCGATCTGAATCCAGCCTTCCGATCCATAGACCTGAAACCTGAAATTGCCACCGGTGGCGGTCATGGTGCCCAGATAGCCCGACATGCCTTCTTTCATGCGGAACAGGATGGATGTGGAATCATCGGCATCGATCTTGACCACGCGTTTGATGCTCATGCAGAAGACTTCATCCACCTCGCCGAACAGATCGATCACCGCATCGACCACATGCACGCCCATGGGGGTCAGCCCACCGCAGGGCGTTTCGCTTTTATCGGCGCGCCAAGCTTCGGGCTCCAGATAGAGCGCATTGGGAAAGCACATGGTGCCCTCGAAATGCAAAATGGTGCCCAGCGCCCCGGAATTGATCCGTTCGCGCAAATCCGTGATGGTCGGATGAAAGCGCCGGTTATATCCAAGCCCCAGCGTGACCCCGGCTTTTTCGGTGGCCGCCACCGCCGCTTCGGCGTCCGCCTTGGTCAGGGCGAAGGGCTTTTCGCAAAAGACTTGTTTGCCCACTTCGGCGGCCGCGATGATCTGGGAGGTATGCATGGAATGGGGGGTGGCCAGGACCACCGCATCCAGACTTTCATCCTTCAGTAATTCATCGTAATCGGCCTTCAGCTCAAAGCCCTGCACACCCGCGAAATCCTTTACCTTGGGCGACAATGTGCGCGAAGTTCCGGCGGTGAATTGGATATCATCGCTTGAATTCTGCACGGCCTCGACGAGCGTTTCTCCCCACCAGCCCAGACCTACTATTCCTGCCTTGATAATGGCCTTCACTCCCTTTTGTTTCTATTGGTTAAATCGCTGATTCGAATGGTTCCATGATGCGTTAACGGACTCAAAATGGCAAGTCCACAATACGCTTTCGTGATCTCAAAAATTCGTCAAAAAGGCTTGCAACGGAGGCGTTAATCGCCTTCAACAGGGCTTGAGAAAATCGAATTTTGAATCCCATGATCAATGATATCTTCGCGGTAATCGCACCCGTCTTCATTTCGGCCGGCCTGGGCTTTATTTGGGCGCGGGCGGGGCAGGATTTCCCGGTCCAGACCATCAGTTCCCTGACTATGCTGATCGGCACGCCATGCCTGATTTTTCACACCTTGGTCAATATCGATCTGGATCTCCGCCAGGTGGTGATCATGGCCGGTGGGGCCTTGATGGCGCTCAGCATTTTCGCCGCCCTGGGCCTTATCGTCCTCAAATTGACGGGGCTCTCGCTACGCGGCTATCTGCCCTGCCTGATGTTTCCCAACACGGGCAATATGGGGCTACCCTTGGGGTTTTTCGCCTTCGGCGCGGAGGGGCTTGCCCTGGCCCTGTCCTTTTTCGTGGTCAATTCCATCGGCCAGTTCACGGTGGGTGACAGCATCGCGGCCGGCTCCGTTTCGGTCCGCCGCTTGGTGCGCACGCCCGTTCTTTATGCCGTGGCGGCCGGGCTGTTTTTCATGGTGAGCGGGGTCAAATCACCGGTCTGGCTGAACAATACCACGCAGCTTTTGGGCGGCATGGCCATTCCCCTGATGCTCATCGCCCTTGGCAATTCCCTGGCCCGGCTGAAGCTGACGGGGGCTGGACGGGTCCTGGGCCTCGCCGTCTTCCGCTTGGGCATGGGCTTCGCCGTCGGCTGGGGTCTGGCCGAAATTTTGGGTCTGGAAGGTGCTGCTCGTGGGGTGCTGATCATGCAATCCTCCATGCCGGCGGCGGTTTTCAATTACATGTTCGCACAGCATTACGCCACCGAACCTGATGATGTGGCGGGCATGGTCATTCTTTCCACAGCCATCGGTTTTGCAGGCCTACCCTTCCTCCTGTGGTTTGTCCTTTGACCCTTGGCAAAACCCTTTTGCTTGGGTATGTCAGTGGGGAAAATAATTCATGGGAAGGTAAATATGTTCGAAGGTGTCACACCTTATCCGGCCGAATTTCAGGAACGTTACCGGGCCCGGGGCTATTGGCGGGAAAAACCGTTGCGCGCCGAATTCGCCGACGCCCTGGCGGCCCATGGAGACAAGATTGCGATCATCGACGGCGAACATGAACTGACCTACCGCCAGTTGGACCGGCTTTCGGACAATCTGGCGCTCAACCTTTTGGATTGGGGATTGGAGCCCGGCGAGCGGGTTATCCCCCAACTGCCCAATTGCAAGGAATTCCCCATATTGTATCTGGCTTTGCAGAAAATCGGCTGCATTCCCATCTGCTCCCTGATCAATCACCGATATGCCGAAATCAGCCAGTTCGCCAAACTTTCGGGCGCCGCCGCCTGCATCGCCCCCGCCCGCCACGGGGATTTCGATTTTTTGCAGATGATCCAGCGCATCCGGGGCGAAAACCCGGGCGTCAAATTCGGTCTCATACTGGGCGGGGAGGATTTGCCGGACGGATTTCATTCCCTGGACCGCTTGATCGAAAATGCACCCACACGCCCGGCCAAAGATCTGGAAGGCATCCGCATCGACCCCACCGATCCTGCCATTTTCCAGCTATCAGGGGGCACCACGGGCATTCCCAAGTTGATCCCCCGCACCCATAATGATTATGCCTATGTGTCGCGTATGGCCATCGGGGCAACCGGGTTGCATGATAAAAGCCGCATGCTCATGTGCCTGCCCATGGCCCACAACCTGCCCCTGGCCAGCCCCGGCCTGCAGGGGTATCTGTTCCATGGCCGGCCCATCGTGCTCAGCGCCTCGACCCGCACCAAAGACATCTTCAGCCTGGTGGAAAAGCACGGCATTACCCATATTCCCGTCGTGCCGGCCCTGTTGATCGACTGGCTCAACGAGGTGGGCAAGGGGGAATATGATCTGTCCAGCATGGAGCTGATCCAGACCGGCGGACAGCGGCTCCATCCGGAAGCTCACATAAAAGCCAAGGCCCTCATGCCGTCCATATTCGTGCAGGAGAATTTCGGCATGGGCGAAGGCATGCTCATGTATGTGCGCCGGGATGACCCGGAAGATGTGCGCCTTGAAACCGTCGGACGGCCCGTCTGCCCCGATGACGAGGTGCGCCTGGTGGATGAAGACGACAACGAGGTGACTCCCGGCGAAGTGGGTGAATTCTGTGCCCGGGGGCCTTATACGATCCGCGGCTATTACCAGGCGCCCGAACATAATGCGCGGGCCTTTACGACGGACGGGTTTTACCGCAGCGGCGATCTCATGCGCCAACATCCCACCGGCAATTATATCATCGAGGGGCGCAAGAAGGATCTGATCAACCGGGGTGGCGAAAAGATCAGCGCCGAGGAAATAGAAAGCCTGATCCTGGCCCATCCGGTGGTGCAGAATGTGGCCTGCGTTCCCATGCCTGATCCCCGGCTGGGCGAAAGAACCTGCGCCTTCGTCACCCTGGGGCCGGGCCAGACGCTGACCCTGGAAGAGCTGGTTGAATTCCTAACGACTAAGGAAATCGCCAAATTCAAACTGCCAGAGCGGCTCGAAATCCTGGACGAGTTTCCGGTTTCCAGCTTTGGTAAAATTTCCAAGAAAAGCCTGACGGAGATGATCGGGGCTACCCTGGCCCGGGAACAGGGTGGAGATGGGTGAGCCTCCATGAAGCTGAGCTTCGCCGCTAAAATCACCCTCCTTGCCTTCATCGTCGACGCCGCCGGCATGGCGGGGTTGGGCCTGATCATCTTTCGCGACAGCGCCCAGCTTTTGCGCAACGAATCCCTTGATGACCTGTCGTCGCGCCTGGACCGGGAGACGGCCATTTTGGCGGAACTCCTGAAGAAAGCCCGGGAAGACGCCTTGTTCCTGGCCGATTCCCTGGAACGCCAAGTCGGGGACCGGACCCGGGAGCTGCATGAAAGGGAGACCCGCTACCAGCTTTTGACCGAGACCACCGGCTCAATCATCATCGTTGTGGCGCCGGGGGGCGCCATTTTAGAATTCAATCCGGCGGCCGAGCAACTTCTGGGCGTGCCCCGTGAAGAAGCTATGGGCAGTAATTATTTCCAGACTTTCCTGTCCGAAGGCAACTGCCAAACAGCCTTTGAGGTATCTCGCCGGATGCTGGCGGGACAGGCCAGCATCAATGTGGAAAACGAACTCATCACGGCGGAAGGAAATACTCTTTATTTCCGGCTCAATGTCGCCCGTCTTTTAGATGATCATGGGAAACTCGCCGGGCTTGTTATTACCGGGCAGGACATCACGGAGCGGAAAGTGGCCGAGGAGGCCATCAAATCCTCCCTGGAAGAAAAGGAAGTGCTACTGGCCGAAATCCATCACCGGGTTAAGAGCAATCTGCAGGTGGTTTCCTCCATGCTTTCCTTGCAGGGCAATGCCCATGGCGATGAACGGGTTGCGGCTGCACTGGCCGATAGCGAGCGGCGCGTCAAGGTCATGGCCCAGGTACACGAGAATTTGTACCGTTCGCAGGATCTGGGTTATATTGATGGCTGCGAATATCTCCATTCCATCATCCACGATACCCAGCTGGCCTCTGGCAATCCGGCCCAGAGCATAAAAATCCATGAAGAGCTGGAAGAATTGAACTTCGATATAGATACCGCCATTTCGTTGGGGCAGATCACCAGCGAATTGCTGTCCAACAGTTTGAAACACGCCTTTCCCAATTAGCGGCCGGGCACCGTTGATATTTCCTTGCGCCGTATCGATGGCGGTGATATCGAACTTGCGCTGGCCGATAACGGCATTGGCCTGCCGCCCAATCCTGATTTGCAAAAGGGCGAAACCCTTGGCCTGCGGCTGGTTCCGGTTTTGGCCAGTCGCTTGGGCGGGGAATTGGAAACGGACGGATCAAATGGCGCTCGTTTCAGGATTACCTTCGGCGGGGGGCAGGCATGACGGGAAAGCGCATTCTGGTGGTCGAGGATCAGGCGGTTACGGCCCTTGATGAAGATGAAACCCTTCGCAAGCTGGGCTATGAAGTTGCGGGGATCGTTTTCACCGGCGAAGACGCCGTGCGCCGGGCGGCACTCGACAAACGCGATGCCATCTTGATGGATATCAAACTGGCCGGCGCCATGGACGGCATCGAGGCCGCCCGCGAAATCCGCAAGAACCAGGACGTGCCGGTAATTTCCATTACTGCTTTCGGCGATAAGGGAAATTCTGACCCAGAGAAAATCCAGATCCCGGAAGGCTATGGTTATATCGTCAAGCCCTTCAACCACGACGAACTGGCCGAAGCGTTGGAGAAAGTTCTCGATTAAACGGGGCGGGCTTCCCATATATTTTTCAGCAGTGGCTGAAATCATAATAAGGCAGCAAACATGGCGATTACAGGCATCGACAGTCTGGTCTTGGGCGTTGGCGATATGGGTCAGGCCAGGCACTTCTTGACCGATGTGGGATTGCACAAAATCAAAAGCTCCAAAAACAACGCCATTTTCGAATGTGCCGATGGCGGGCGCATCCAATTGCGCCCGGCCCATGCCAAGGACCTGCCGCCCTCGGTGCAGAACGGGCCGACGCTCCGCGAAGTCATCTGGCGGGTCTCGGCCAAAAAAGATTTAAAAGCCATCCACCGCGAATTGGCCAAGGATCGGGACGTGACCGAAGACGGTGACGGCATCCTCCATGCCCTGGACCCCGCCGGCATCGGCATCGGTTTCCGCCAGGACCGCCCACGCCCCATGGATAAAACCATTACCGAATTCAACGAACCCGCCCGCAAGGCCCGCATCGACAAACGGGCCACCTATTATGGCCGTGCCACGCCCCAGCGCATCAGCCATGTGGTCTTCACCGTGCCCGATTTCCGGGCGCTCGAAGACTTCTATACAGGGCGGTTGGGCTTCCATGTATCGGATTATTACACGGGGAAAGGCGCCTTCCTCAGATGCGGGGCGCAGGGCAATCACCATAATCTATTTTTCGTGAATACGGAAAATGTGCGCCTAATACCAATCTGCAAAAAATTTAACTTATTAACGTTCTGTTAGGCTGGTCGTGATTCAAGATGGGAAACAAAGGAGTTTTCC
>CAZBQG010000089.1:0-15751 GCA_964493945.1 uncultured Rhodospirillaceae bacterium | reverse complement strand
AGAATCACAAACCACGCCCAAAAGCAATTCCTTCACACGCTCCTGCGCGGGGGTGACGAGATTTATTCGTCCAATCATCGGCAGGCCATTCCAGATGGCGGTTCCCTAGCGCTTCCCCTTGAGGGTCAGCTTGTCGATCTTGCCGGGGCCCGTCTTGGGCAATTCATCCATGAATTCCACTGAGCGCGGCACCTTGTAATCGATCAGTTTTTCCTTGCAGTAGAGGATCAACTCTTTTTCGTTGAGTGTCTCGCCCGGTTTCAAGGCGACGCAGGCCTTGACCACTTCGCCCCTGAAATCGTCGGGTACGCCAACGCTGGCGGCTTCATGAATGGCCGGGTGGCTGTGCAGCACCTCGTCTATTTCCCGGGGATAAACGTTGAAGCCGCCGACCATGATCAGCTCTTTCTTGCGGTCCACCAGAAACAAAAATCCATCCTCATCGAAATAGCCTACATCGCCCGTATAGAGCCACCCGTCGCGCACGGCGCCCGCCGTCTCTTCGGCCCGGTTGCGGTAACTTTGGGTGAATTGGGGCCCTTTGGCGCGCAACTCTCCCCGCTCGCCAGGCGCCAGAACCTGGGTTCCGGTTTCCAGATCCACGATGTTCAATTCGGTCAGAGGCGGGACCAGCCCAATAGACATGAACTTGCGCTGGCCATGGGTGGGATTGCACGAGATCGGCGCGCCTTCTGACATGCCGCAGCCTTCCAGCATGGCGCAACCGGTCTTTTCCTCCCAACTGGTGAGCAGGTTTTCAGGACAGGCCGCGCCGCCCGACAGGCAATATTTAAGTGACGAAAAATCCGTACTGTCGATGTCAGGGTTACCCAGCAAACCATAATAAATGGCGGGCGGCCCCCCGGCAAAGGTGGTGATGGCATGGCGCTCGAACGCTTCCAGCACGATGTCCGGCTTGTAGACGGGCACGATGACCAGGGTGGCGCGCAAATATAAGGGCATGATATTGACGAAATGATGGCCCCAGATATGGAACATGGGGGCGACGGACAAAATGCGTTCCGTATCGAAATCCAGCGCCCATTGGGATGTGATCTGGCGGCAAAAGATACTCATCATGGCATGAGTGTGTTCGGCGCCTTTGGGCAGGCCCGTGGTGCCGCCGGTGAAAAACATGGCCGAAAGATCCTCCGGCGCCGGCATGCCGTCCTCTTCCAGCACCAGGCTCTCGTCATCAATCCAGTCTTCAAGCTTATGGCCGCCTTCGCCCAGCACCACCACATGGGAGATGCCCAGCTTGCCGGCCCGCTCCAGGGCGCGGTCGAACATGGGTTTGGCGCAAAGCAGAATACGCGGCTCGCAATCTTTTAGCAGCGGCGTCATTTCATGATCCGTATAGCCCGGATTTATGAGTGCGATCTGAGCGCCCGCCGCCATGCCGCCCATGGCCGCTACCGCGGTTTCGATAGAATTGTCCATGATGATGGCTACCCGCTCGCCGGGTGCGCTCAATTGCCGGAGCCGCCTGGCAAACCCGGCAACGGCACGGCCATATTGGGCATAGGTGATGGATTTATCCTCGCAGATCAGCGCCACCCGGTCGGGCACTTCGCTGGCCGCATGGGCCAGGGCATGGAGCATGGTCGGGTAATCAGGCAGACCTGGAGTCAAATCCTGGGCGGGCATTCCGATGGGCACAGCAGACATATAGGGTTTCTCCTAAAACTTGATGCCCAGCAGACGGGCCGCGTTCTTCCAGAGGATTTTTTCCTTATCGGCGGCGGAAATGACCCTGGAATTGCGCACGAAGCCGATGGGGTCGTCTTCGCCCACAGGGTAATCGGACCCCATAAGGATCCGCCCGGCACCCACTTTCTTGACCAGGAATTCAAACACATCCAGGTCATAGACGCAGCTGTCATAATAAAATTGCCGCAGATAGGCGCTGGGGGATTTGGACATATTCACCCGTGTGGAAGCTTTTTCCAGATAATTGCGGTCTTGCCGGCCCACGTAATAAGGCAGGTAGCCACCACCATGGGCGATGAGGATTTTGATCTTGGGAAACCGGTCCATGACCCCTTCATAAAAAAGATACGACATGGCCATGGTCTCTTCCAAGGGCTGGCCGATGCTGTTCCACAAGGATCATTTGGCAAAGCGTTCATCGGTGATGCCCGCCGGATGAATGACGATCAAGGCACCCAACTCCTCGGCCTTCTTCCAAAAAGAATCCAGGCTGGGATGGCCCAATTCCTTCTTGCCGGTGATCGATGAAATCTGCACCCCCACCATGCCCGGCAACCCCATGCAGCGTTCCAGCTCCTTCACCGCATGGCGGGTGCTTTGCAGAGGCACACCGCCCAGGCCCCGGAAGCGGTCGGGCCTGGCCGCCATTGTTTCGGCAAGGGCATCGTTGCCAAGCTTTTCCATGCGCAGGCTGTCGGCGGGGTCGGCCCAATAGGTGCATTGATGGACCAGGCTTCCGGTGAGCACCTGGATATCCACACGTGCCTTGTCCATTTCCCGGATGCGGGTCTTCACATCCATGAAACGGCGTTCGATGCACTGTCGGTTTTCAACATTTTTTTCTTTTGCGCGGCGCTCAGGCGCACACCCTTGGGCGGTCCCTGATAAGGCACATGGCACTTGGCGACTTCAAAGAGTTCGGGCTGAATCACATGGGCATGAAGATCGATGGCGTAGGATTTCTTCCGCGCTTTTTTCCTCGTCGTGGTGGTTTTCGCCATCTCAATCTTCTTTATGTCCCGCCTGGTTCAGCTTGGCAGATCAAGCACCCGTTTGGCCAGGATATTGCGCTGAATTTCAACCGTTCCGCTGCCCACGGTCAAGCGCCGGGCTTCGAACATCATAGCCGTCACATTGATGGGGCCATCACCGGTTTGGATTTCGCCTGCCGCCGGCCCCAATGATCCGGCCGCCTCATTGACCAGATCGGCTGCCCGCTGGGCCAACTCGCCGCCGACGATCTTGATCACCGAGGCCATGGATTTGGACATGCGGCCCGCCCCATGGAGCGCGGCACCGTGGCGGTAGAAGGCGGAAAAGGCGGTGGCTTCCACCGACAGGCGGCCAAGCCGGTCGCGGAACCCTCCATCCTCCATGACGCCGGTGGTTTCCGCCACACGGGCCGCTGTCGTCAGCATTTCGGTGGCGTTGCGCGGATGGCCGGTGGCAAATCTTTCGCTGCCCAGCACCAGATTGGCCACCCGCCAGCCTTCATGCAGCTCGCCCACCATGTTTTCAATGGGCACCCGCACATCGTCAAAAAATTCCTCGGCATATTCGGCGTCACCAATGATAGATTTGATGGGCCGGATGGTGATGCCCGGGCTTTTGAGATCGATCAGTAGAAAAGTGATGCCCGCCTGTTTGGGCTTGGCGCCAGGGTCAGAGCGCACCAGGGCGAACATCCAATCGGCAAAATGTCCGTTGGTGGTCCAGATTTTGTTGCCGTTTAGAATAAATTCGTCGCCTACCAGTTCGGCCCGCAATTTCAGGCTAGCCAGGTCCGATCCCGCATTGGGTTCGGAATATCCCTGGCACCAGGTGGCATCACCGCTCAGAATAAGAGGCAGATGTTTCGCCTTTTGTGCCTCGGTCCCGGCCTGGATCAGTGTGGGGCCCAGGAAATTCAAGCCATGGGGATAGGGTGTGGGTGCGCCGAGACGGGCCATTTCCTCATAAAGGATGATCTGTCGGGTGAGCGACGCCCCCATGCCGCCATGCTCTTTGGGCCAGTGGGGCGCGATCCAGCCTTTTTCATAAAGCTTGCGGTGCCAGGGTTTCAGCTCGTCAGGCTCCACGCGCCAGGCCCGGTTGCACAATTCATGGGGAACATTGTCGGCCAGCCAGGCACGCACCTCGCCCCGGAAGGCCGCATCTCCGGCGCTGTCGACCGCGAAACTTTCGCCCGGGCGTTCCATCAGTCCCACACCATTTGATGAGCCATGGAAAATTTGGATAGCAGATCATGCACTTTGGCTTCGATTTCCGTCCGGCCCTGCCCGCCATCCGATTTAACCGATACACCGGCCATGCTCCCGGCGCTGGCATGGAGACCCACTTCCACTTCCAGCTCCAGCCCTTCCCCGGCCAGGGAGCCCAGCAGTTCGGCGAACACCCGGCGCGCCGCTTCATGGCGGAGAACCACCTTGTTGGGCTTGCCGATATCGGTCAGGGGCATTTTCTCCATGATCACGATGCGGGCCGGGTTGGCGGCCCGCTCGGTAATGCGTTCCCGGGCCCAGTCTTTCAGCTCCATTTCAGTCGCCTCCGCACCATCCCGCAACTGAACGAAGGCCACCGGCATTTCGCCCAATCTGGCTTCGGGCTCACCGACGGCGGCGGCCAGGCGCACGGCCTCATGATCGGTCAGGCTTTCCTCGATGATGGAAGGATCGATATTATGTCCACCCCGGATGATCACATCCTTGGCACGGCCCGTAAGCCAAAGATAACCCTCTGCATCAAGCCGCCCCAGATCACCGGTGTTGAGCCAGCCTCCTTCGAAAAATATTTCCGCGTTCAATGCTTCTTCCACATAGCCCGGAAAGACGCCCGGCCCCTTGATGGTAACGACGCCGATTTCGCCGGGCCCGCAGTCCCGCTGGATGCGCCCATTGGCATCGACGATCACTGTTTTCACTTGGCTGTAAGGCATACGGATGCCGGTTGATCCGTGGCGCATTTCGCCGTCCCGGGGGATCATGGTGGCGTTCTGAGTCAGCTCGGTCGAGCCATAGGTGGTCAGCATGCGGACGCCCAATTCCCGCTCGATCCGCTTGGAGGTTTCGGTGGGCAGGGGCGCGGAACCTGTTGGTGCGAAAGGGCGGAGCGAGCTGATATCTTCGCCGTCCCGGGGTGTGTCGATCAATACGCTGAGGGTGGTGGGTACGCCAGAGAAATAATTGATCCCGTAACGTTCCACCAGCTTCCAGTAATTCTTGATGAAATTCTTGGACCGCGCGCCCATGGCGGCCGGCACCATCATGGTCATGCCCGTCACAAAGGGTAAAAGCCCGCGCCCGATGAAGCCGGCAATATGAAACATGGGATAATCGGAAAACATCACCTCGCCCGGCTGATAGGCCATGATCTCCACATTGGCGTAACATTTATAGGTCAGACCGCCATGGGTGATGCGGGCCAGCTTGGGCGAGCCCGTGGTACCGCCGGAATGCACGTAAGCCGCCACATCGCCGGCTTCGAATTGGCGCTCGAAGATCAGTCGGTCACCGGACTGGGCTTGGAGGCGAAGATCAAAATCGCTTTCATCCAGTCGCTCGCCCTCCAACCCCTGGACCGACAGCAGATGTTCCAGATCGGGCAACTCGTCACAGATGAAAACCAGTTTTTCCCAAATCTCAAAGCCCGGCGTAGGACCCAGCGCGACCACCGCTTTGGCCTTGGCGGCGCTCAGAATATCGGCAATGCGGGGCGCTTCCAGCATCCAATTGACGCAACAAACGATGCAGGTGGCCATGCCGCCGATCTGAACATAATAGTTCTGCGGCAGATTAGGCATGAGGAAGGCAACCACATCACCCGGTCCCATACCCAGATCATGCAACAGATTGGCGCTTTGGGTGAGGCGCGCCAGCAATTCCCGGTAATTGAGGGTGAAAGGCTCAACGTCCAATTCACCGTCGGGCAAATAGATGAATGCCGTCCGGTCCAAATCCCGCATGGCCCCCTGACGGACCAGTTCGAAGGTATTGAAGGTTGGCATGCGCTGGGCCAGAGGCATCAATTCCTGTTCCTCCACGTCGCGCAAATCGCGCATTGGCGCATAGATTAATTTATCAGCCATCGCCGTGATACCAATTGGGTTTACGTTTTTCGCGAAAACTGGCGGTTCCTTCGATGGCCTCATCGGAATGGCGGCGGCGCGTGCTTTCTTCCCTGATTTCTTCCGAGCGTTCGGCGCCGAGGGCCCAGGGCGAATGTTCGGCCAGCAATGCCTGGGTCTGACCTTGCGCCCCGGGTCCGCCCAACAGCAATCCATCAATGATGGGCGCCGCGGCTTGTTCCAAATCATCCTTGGCGCAAATCTGATTGACCAGACCCATATCCAATGCCTGCCCCGCCGTGAAACGCTCCCCGCTCAGGCAAAAGCGGTAAGCCGCCCGCGTTCCCATGGCCGCGCCGAACAAGGGAACCAATGGTCCGGGCGCAAAACCCAGGCGCACCTCGGGTATGGAGAAAAAGGCATCTTCCGAGGCAAGCACCATATCGCAGGCCGCCGCCCAGGCGGCACCGCCGCCAATGCAGGCGCCATGCACCAGGGCCAGGGCCGGCTTGGGGGTATTGATCAAGATATTCAGCGCATCGATCAGGTCGGGCTTGGGCTCGGCTCCGCCCGCCGGCGCGCTCACATCGGCACCCGCCGAGAAATGCTTGCCAACCGCCCGCAAAACCAAAACACGCGCCTCGGGCGCCTGGCCGAAAGTTTCGATTGCATCAGCCAGCCCCTTGATCATTTCGGCGTTTAAAGCGTTATGGCGTTCGGGCCTGTTGAGGGTGACCCAGATGACGCCCCGCTCATCGGTCTTGGATTGTATGAGCCCGGCTTCGTTCATTGGTGCGCGATCCCGGTGAGGCGGGCATAGCGGGCATGTTGCTGGGCCGCGTTGCCGTAATGGGCCGCGAGCGTCATGGCCCGCTTCAGATAAAGCCCGGCGTCATGTTCGTCGGCATAGGCGACGGCGCCGTGCAACTGAATGGCGGATTTGCAGACCGCCATGGCCGTCTCAGCTGCCTTGGCCTTGAGGGCCGCGGCCAGGGCAGGATTTTCCCGTCCCTGATCGGAGGATTTGCACACCTCGTAGAGCAATGAATGGGTCAGTTCCACATCGACGAAACGGTCCACCGCGTGATGCTGTAGGGCCTGGAAGCTACCGATGGGCTTGCCGAACTGTTCGCGGGTCCGCATATATTCCAAAGTCATGTCCAGGGCCTGACCCATCACGCCCAAAAGCTCGGCGCTGGTGACGATGAGAAGATGATCCAGCATGCGGGCAATCAATTCAGCCGCCTGATCCCCATCGGCCAAAATATGGGTGGGGGGCACTTCCACACCCAGGAGTTCAATATCTCCCCAGGCGCCGCCATCCACCCGCCCGCCAGCGGGCGAAGACAGGGAAACATCCGACGCCGGCACATAACATAGAACCAGACCCGAAGGGCTGCTTGCGCTGACCAAAAAACTATCCGCCGTCTGGGCTTCGGGGATGAGAATCTTGCGCCCGCGGAGGCGCAGCCCGCCGCCGTCCTGATCAGCCCTTAGCGCCACGGTTTCCGGATCAACGGCGAGGGGCTGTTCCTGCAAGGCGGGAAGGATGATGTGATCACCCCCTATCAAAGGCGCGCACAAATCCCCGTTGCCGGTGGCCGCGATGGCGCCGGCGGCCACGGCCACGGCGCCCACGGGTTCGGGCATCAGATGGCGTCCCGCCTGTTCCAAAAACAGGGCCAATTCGGTCAACCCCAGCCCGGCACCATTATTTCCCTCAGGCACCAGAACGGAAAGCCAGCCGGCCTTGGCCACTTCCCGCCAGACCCCGCCGTCGAACTGTCCGCCGCCATCTCTTGCCTGACGGATGCGCCCAGGCCCGCCCAGGTCCTGGGCCAGCCGGACCGCACTATTGGCGAGCATTTCCTGTTCGTCGCTGAGAAGAAGTTCCACCGCCTGCCCCGATTTTGGGTTTGGCTTCAGTTTTACCTAGGGCGGCCCGTCTGGCAAGCCTCCTGGATCATTTCCCGGGGCAGCTACCTGGATGCCACGCGGGACGTATTGCAAGAGCATGGTGGTTTGTGGTTTATCGGTGAATGCTATGTCATTTCCCGCAAACGAGGCTGATGATCCATGAGCGCTGAAATCAAAGTACCCGCCGAAAGCGGCTTGCAGGCCATCCTGACCAAAGGCGATTTTGCGGTCACGGCAGAACTTAACCCGCCTCCCGCCGGAGTGCCTGATGCCGTGCTCCGCGACGCGACCATGTTCCGGGGGCAGGTGGACGCGGTCAATGTGACCGACGGGGCCGGCGCCCGGAGCCATATGTCGTGCCTGGCCGTCTCGGCACTGCTGATTGCCCAAGGGGTGGAACCGGTGATCCAGTTCACCTGCCGGGACCGCAACCGCATCGCCTTGCAAGGTGATCTTTTAGGGGCGGCGGCCTTGGGCGTGCGCAATGTGTTGTTCATGACCGGCGATGATCCCAAAGCGGGGGATCAGCCGGAAACCAAACCGGTCTTCGATTTGAACAGCGGTCAGTTGATTTCCATGACCCGGGCCATGCGTGATCAGTCCGAATTGCCGTCGGGACGCAAGATCGAAGGGGCGCCAAACCTGTTTTTGGGCGCCGCCGACACGCCCATGGACCCGGCCCCCAATTGGGCGCCGGACGGGCTGACGGCCAAGGCCGATGCGGGCGCTCAATTTGTGCAGACCCAATTTTGCTTCGATATGGATATTTTGACCCGCTACATGGCCCGTCTGGTGGATGCGGGCATCACGGAAAGGCTGTCTTTCATCATGGGTATGGGCCCCATGGCGTCGGCCAAATCGGCCCGCTGGATGCGCGACAATCTGTGGGGCGTGATCATTCCCGATCATCTGATCGAACGCCTGGAAAGGGCGGAGGATCAAAAGGCGGAAGGACATAAAATCTGCGTCGAACTGATCCAGCAATTGGCTGAAATCGAAGGGGTTGCCGGCACCCATGTCATGGCCATCCGCCAGGAAGCGGCCATCCCCGGCATCCTGGCCAGCGCCGGCGTCGGCCCGGCGCACCGGGTTTAGGGACTGATCGCGCGCGGGGGGGGAGCCATGCCCAGCGATTCTGTCGCCAACGAATTCATTCTGACCATGACCTGCCCGGACCGGCCGGGCGTGGTGGCGGCAACCACCGGCTGCCTGGCGGAAATGTCATGCTTCATCACCGAAGCGGCCCATTTCGGCGATCCGGAAAGCGGCTGCTTTTTTGGCCGCATCCAGTTCCGCATTGATCCCGATGGACCAAGTTTTGAGGATGTGGAGGCGCGCCTCACCCAGGCCGCCCGGGATTTGGAAATGGATTGGGATCTGCGCCACGAATTGCGCAAGCACCGGGTCATGATCCTGGTTTCCAAGCTGGATCATTGCCTGAACGATCTGCTTTACCGCTACCGCAGCGGCGCGCTGGATATGGACATCACGGGTATCGTCTCCAACCATCCGGATTTGGAATATCTGGCCAAGTCCCATGACCTGCCCTTTCATCATTGTCCCATCACCAAGGAGACCAAGCCACAGCAGGAAGCCAAATGGATGAAGCTGGTGGAGGGAACCAAGACCGATCTGGTGGTGCTGGCCCGCTATATGCAGGTGCTGACGCCAGAGACCAGCGCCCTGTTGGCGGGGCGTTGCATCAATATTCACCATTCCTTTTTGCCCGGCTTCAAGGGCGCCAGACCCTATCACCAGGCCCATGTGCGGGGCGTCAAGCTGATCGGCGCGACGGCCCATTTCGTCACCGACGATCTGGACGAAGGCCCAATCATCGAACAGGCCGTGGAACGGGTAGATCACAGCCACACCCCGGCGACCCTGACCGCCGTTGGGCGCGACATGGAAAGCATGGTGCTGGCCCGCGCCCTGAAATATTTTCTGGAACGCCGCGTTTTGCTGAACGGAACGCGGACCGTGGTTTTTAAATAGAGTAGTTGGCTTTCATTAAATACGTTATTTTTTTGTTAAATTAATAATAATTACAAATTATATATACATAATATACAAAATTAACATGGTAATCTTGGGTATTTCCCGTGATTACACACGATGGCTTGTATTTTTTATCGGTTTGATTTGTCCTAATTGGCTTTCTATATTCCAAGCTAACAGGGAACGGCATAAAGCGAGATCAAGGGTGTGAGCCTTCACAACGTCGAAACGTCACCCCACGTCGCCGACGAAATCAAAACCACGACCTGCTACATGTGTGCCTGCCGTTGCGGCATCAAGGTACATCTGGTGGATGGCAAACTGCGCTACATCCAGGGAAATTCGGATCATCCGGTCAATAAGGGCGTTCTTTGCGCCAAGGGATCGGCCGGCATCATGCAGCAATATTCACCGGCGCGGCTCAACAAGCCCCTGCGCCGGATGGGCGAGCGGGGTTC
Organism: uncultured Rhodospirillaceae bacterium; assembly: GCA_964493945.1. GTDB lineage: Bacteria > Pseudomonadota > Alphaproteobacteria > Rhodospirillales > UBA2165 > CAZBQG01. Next base: position 5,608 of record CAZBQG010000089.1, on the reverse strand, counting down.
CGGGCAGTTCCGGGAAATCGAATGGCAGGAAGCCATGGATCTGGCCGTTGCCTGGCTCGCCCAGGTGCGCGCCACCGACCCCAAGCGGCTTGCTTTTTTCACCGGGCGCGACCAAAGCCAGGCGACCACAAGCTGGTGGGCCCAGCAATTCGGCACGCCCAATTATGCCGCCCATGGGGGATTTTGTTCGGTCAATATGGCGACGGCGGGGATTTACACCTTTGGCGGATCCTTCTGGGAATTCGGCCAGCCCGATTGGGAACTGACCCGATACCTGATGATGTTCGGCGTGGCCGAGGATCATGACAGCAATCCCATCAAGGCGGGCCTGGCGACGCTCAAGGAAAATGGCGCCAAATTCATTTCGGTCAACCCGGTGCGCACCGGCTATTCGGCCATCGCCGATGAATGGCTGGGCATCACGCCCGGCACGGACGGATTATTCGTGCTTTCCCTGACCCACGAATTGCTGCGCGCCGGAAAAGTGGATGCTCCCTATCTGGCCCGCTACACCAATGCGCCATATCTTGTATTGGACGCGCCCGGCACGGACCAGCATGGGCTCTTCGCCAGAAACGAAGACGGCCAGCCTCTTTGTTGGGACCGGAAGAAAGAAAAGCCGGTAGCGGCGGGCGCTACGGATTTGGACCCGGCCCTGAAGGGTGAGTATGAATTGCCCGGCGGGCAGCAGGCCAGGCCGGTTTTTCATCTGTTGGCCGAACGTTATCTGGATGCCCAATACAGCCCCGATCTGGCTTCTTTCCAAAGCGGCATTCCGGCCGCCACCATACGCCGCATCGCCGCCGAGCTGGCCCATGCCGCGTTCGAGCAAGAGGTGATGATCGAGCAACCCTGGACCGATTGGACAGGACAGCGCCATGAACGCATGGTGGGGCGGCCCGTCAGCCTCCATGCCATGCGCGGCATTTCGGCGCATACCAACGGGTTTCAGACCTGCCGGGCGCTGCATCTTTTGCAAATTCTGCTGGGCAGCATCGATGCGCCGGGGGGGCTGCGCTATAAGCCGCCCTACCCGAAGGGCGCCAATTCCCTGCCCAAACCCACCGGCCGGCCCCTGGATATTTCGCCAAATACGCCGCTCGGCGGTCCCCATCTGGGCTTCGTCCAGGGACCTGAAGATCTTCTGGTGGATGAGGATGGGGGGGCGGCCCGCATCGATAAGGCATTTTCGTGGGAAGCGCCCATGTCTGCCCATGGCATGATGCACAACGTGATCGGCAATGCCTGGCGGGGCGATCCTTATCCGGTGGATTTGCTGTTCATGTTCATGGCCAACATGGCCTGGAATTCCTCCATGAACACTGAAGAATGCATGAACATGCTGACCGGCAAGGATGAGGCAACGGGTGAATACAAGATCCCCCGCATCATCTATTCCGATGCCTATTATTCGGAAATGTGTGCCTATGCCGATCTGATCCTGCCCGACACCACCTATCTGGAACGATATGACTGTATCTCCATGTTGGACCGACCCATATCGGACGCCGATGGCGCCGCGGACGCCATCCGCCATCCGATGGTGGACCCGCCGGGCGAACAGCGACCCTTCCAGGATGTTTTGCTGGAAATGGGCGCCAAGCTGGGCTTTCCCGGGCTGATCCGTGAAGGAGGCCGGCCCCGCTATCCGGGCGGCTACGCCGATTTCATGGCCAATCATGAACGCCAGCCCGGCACGGGCCTGCTGGCCGGCTGGCGCGGGCCGGATGGCAGCGAAGAAGGGACGGGCGAGGCCAATCCGGATCAGGTAGAGCGCTATATAGAAAATCAATGCTTCTGGCGCCATGAGCTCCCCCCCGGACAAAGATATTTCCGCAATGTGAACGCCGCCTATCTGGCCCAGGCCAAGGAGATGGGGTTCATCAAATCCTCCGATCCCATCATCGCCCAGATTTATCTGGAACCCATGCAGCGCTTCCGCCTGGCTTCCCAGGGCCATGGGCCGGTGCAGCCGCCTGATATGCACCGCCAAAGAATAGAGACCTATTTCGATCCCCTGCCCTTTTGGTATGAGCCCTTTGATCAGCCCACTCAATCGAGCGAGGAGTTTCCGCTCCATGCCATTACCCAGCGGCCCATGGCCATGTATCATTCATGGGGTTCGCAAAATGCCTGGCTGCGCCAGATCCATGGCGACAACCGGCTCTATATCCCCCGCGCTCTGGGGGAGCGGCTTGATTTGAAAGACGGCGATTGGGCGCATCTGCAAAGCCGCTCTGCCAAAATCACGGTGCGGGTCCGCCTGATGGACGGGGTAAATGCGCGCACGGTCTGGACCTGGAACGCCATCGGCAAGCGGGCGGGTGCCTGGAACCTGGACCCCGATGCGGGCGAGGTGCGGGACGGATTTTTGCTTAATCATCTGATCGATGATTTGCTGCCCGCGGACCAATCGGGTTTTCAACATACAAGGTCGGACCCCATCACCGGACAGGCCGCCTGGTATGATCTGCGGGTCTCCATCTCTAAGGCGGAGGCAGGCACCTCCGCCACCCAACCGGTATTCGAGCCCATGGACCAGCCGGCGGGTTTGGCGAAGCGCCCGGAAATCCTCGGCTATGGCGCGGGGTTCAGGAAACCCAAATGACCAGCCTTCCCGCCACACCCCCTGCCCGGAAACTTGGGCTGGTGATTGACCTGGATATTTGCGTCGGATGCCATGCCTGCGCGGTCAATTGCAAGGAATGGAATGCGGGCGGATATCACGCACCACTGACCGACACCAGGCCCTATGGCCCCGCCCCTTCCGGCGTGTGGTTCAACCGGGTGCATTCCTTTGAAGTGGAAGCCGGGCGCTGTGTCTATTTCCCCCGCTCCTGCCTGCATTGCGAAACTGCTCCTTGCGTAACCGTCTGCCCCACCGGTGCGTCCTACAAACGCACGGAGGACGGCGTGGTTTTGATCGACGAGGCCATGTGCATCGGCTGCAAGCTTTGTTCCTGGGCCTGCCCCTATGGGGCCCGGGAATATGACGCGGAGCGGGGCGTGATGAAGAAATGCACGCTCTGCATTGACCGCATCTATAACGAAAATCTGGCCGAAGCGGACCGGGTGCCGGCCTGCGTCGCCACCTGCCCCGCCGGGGCCAGGCATTTCGGCGATCTGGGTGATCCGGCCTCAGCCGTGTCGCGCCTGGTGGCGGAGCGGGGCGGATATGATTTGATGCCCGAAATGGAATGCGCACCGGTCAATAAATATCTTCCGCCCCGCAAATCAAGCCATCTGGCCGACGATCTGGGCCTGGATGCCCAACTGGAAGACGCCAACCCCGAAGGTGGCTTCCTGGGCTGGATCGATCAGTTGCTGAGCGATTGAGCCCGCCATGAACCCCGCCTATTCCGTCATTTTTTTCACCACCGCATCAGGTGCCGGCTATGGGCTGCTTTTTGGGCTGGGAGTGTTCAACTTGGCAGGCCTGCTGCCGGGAGACCGTTGGTTTGGCCTGACCGGGCTGGTCCTGGCCTTGGGGCTGATCAGTTTCGGGTTGCTGTCATCTACCTTTCATCTGGGCCACGCCGAACGGTCCTGGCGGGCCGTTTCCCAATGGCAATCATCCTGGCTGTCGCGCGAAGGGGTGGCGGCCTTGGTAACTTATGCGCCCGCTTTGACGTTTGGCTTTCACTGGGGTGTGGCCGGCGAAAGCTGGTGGGGAGGACTGGCGGCGCTTGGCGCTGGGGTGACGGTTTATTGCACCTCCATGATTTATGTATCACTCCGCCCCATTCCCAGATGGAACAATTCCTGGGTGAGCCCGGTCTATCTGATCTTGGCATTGGGGACCGGGGCCATCTGGCTCGATGCACTGTTGCGCGCCTTCGGCCAGGGGCGGGGGATGGTTACGGTGGCGGTCATTCTCCTGGCCGGGCTGGGCTGGCTTTTAAAGGCGGGGTATTGGAAATCCATCGACGGCAGCACGCCATCCAGCACGCTGGGCACGGCCACCGGGCTTGGGCCGGATCAGGCCATATATGTGTTGGACCCACCGCACAGCAGCGAAAATTACCTGCAATATGAGATGGGCTTCCGGGTGGCCCGCAAACATGCGCTCAAGCTCCGGCGCATTTCCTGGATGACGCTGTTCGCCCTGCCCATGGGCCTTGGGATATTGATTTTACTCGTGCCATGGGCGGGCTTGGTTTTGGCGCTGTTATCCGTTGCTTCGACCTGTATCGGCGTGCTTATCGAACGCTGGCTTTTTTTCGCCGAGGCAAGGCACGCGGTGGGGCTCTATTACGGCGAGGAGCTTTAGGGTTCAGCCCTCCGGCTCTTTGAGCGCCTCATCGATAATGAAAAGATCAGTGAGCGGGGCGCGGATATGGATCGAGGCGTTCAGATTATCGATCAGCTGGGAGCTGATGGCGGATTTCCCCAAGACAACCTTGATGCCGGCCCGCGCCTTACGGGCATCTTCGTCCAGCAGTTTGAGGAAATCAGCGTAATCGGCAGCCTGGACGCCTTCGGTACCGGCAACTTCCGCCCCGGCCGCTTCGGCCAGCCCGTCCAGCGCCTCATCGCCCCGTTCCAGAAAGCCGCGCACGTCATAGCCGGCGCCGTCTTCGTTGCCGAGCCGCCCCTGGGCCGCATAGGCCAGCATATATTCATAAACTTCTTCGAGAATGTTGATCCGCCCGGCGAGGCTGTCCGGGTCCAGTGCTTCATCTGCCATTTTTAAATCCTTGACTTCTGCATTTTGATTATTTCGAAGCGTCTTCGTCCAATTCCCATTTTTCGGGATCGAAATGATCCTCATATTCGGCTCGGGTGATCCATCCGAGGAAAATCGACCGGGTCATGAACAGCTTTTCCGGGCGCAATGCAAAATAAATATGCATCATGATCAGACTGATGACCAGCATCGCCACCAGCCCATGGAGCACGAAAATAATCCCCCAGGCATGGTCGGAAAAAATATAGGGATCGCGCCGCCACAATGGCGTGTCGATCTTGACCATCATCAGCCCACCGGTGATCACGGAGGTTAAAACCGTACCGGCCGCCGCCAGATGATAGATTTTTTGCAAAAACGGATATTTGCCCGGCTTGCCCACCACGCTTCCTTTTGCCCCTCCCAGGACATGGCGGGCGGCGTGCCAGGCATCCACCAGATCCCTTGGGAAAATGACCATGGCGGCCTGGTCCTGCCAAATAACGGCCCGCACGATATGGACCAATACGGCCAGACCCAGGATCACGCCGCTTACCCAGTGGATCGTCACCCAGGCGAATTTAATTCCCAGAATTGGCAGAAAACTTGTACCCAACAGGGTCAGCACCGAAAGGGCCATGACCCAGTGATAGCCCCGGTCCGCCCTGCCGTGACGGATGACGCGTCCCTCTTGCCCTGCCTCCGTGGCTTCCGGCATCTTCAGGGCCGGTCTTTGGGTTTTGACGCCCAAAAGCGCATATAGATAAAATGCACGGCGATGCCCAGAAGGCCCGCGCCGACGAATATCCAAAGCAAGTCCCAGGAAACCCCGACAAGGATCTCCTGGCCCCATGCATTACGATTGACGCGAAACAGCTCCACTTATAAATTGTAGTAATTCAGACCCGATCTGACAGTTACCGATTTTGACGCGGCGTCTGT
>CAZBQG010000088.1:9579-15892 GCA_964493945.1 uncultured Rhodospirillaceae bacterium | reverse complement strand
CCATGATCGGGGGCATGATCTGTCCGGCACTGGAAGCCGTTGCCTCGACACCACCGGCAAAGGCCGGTTCAAAACCGCGTCGCTTGATCATGGGGATGGTGATCACCCCGGTGGCCACCACATTGGTTACGGCTCCCCCGGACATGGTGCCGAAAAGACCCGAGGCCAGGATCGCCGCATGGGCCGGGCCACCCCGGAAATTGCGCGTCATATGGAAGGCGATCTTGATCATGGAATGACCGCCGCCGGTTTGTTCCAGCATGGTGCCCAGCAGGACGAAAGGGAAAACGGTAAAAATAAGAATGCCCATGATCGTGCCCAGCACCCCATCATTGAGGTTGAACCAAAGGTCCTCGGACGAATCGATGAAGATGACGGGCGCGGTTTCGAATATCCACGGCCAATTTTCGCCGGTATAGAAATAGATCAGGGCCACAATGCCGCAGACTGCCAGTGGCGCTCCCCATACCCGCCAGCAAAGGATGATAAAGATGGCGCAGGCGGCGAGCGCGATGACCGGGTGGATCGCAGTGAAATCGAACAGGGCCACCTCGATCTCCGAAACATCGGTGTAGTAACGCCAGAACACCCAGGCCGAGGCCGCCACGATCACCACGTCAACGGTGACACCCAGCCATTTCAGGCCGGGCCAGCGGTCGGTGATCACCGTGGTAATGGGGGATCGGAGAATGACCACGATCACCGAGGCGAACAGAATAACGGGGCGGATGATTTCGCTGGGATAGGGGCCCAGCTTAGGGATGATCCAGAAACTTGGGGCCGAATTGGTAATCCCGGTGAAGGCCATGAGCATGGCCACGACCAGGATGATGGTTTCAAAATACTTGGCGATCCCCGTTCGGCTGGCCTCGGCGTTCATACCGCGTCCCCTGAATTCGGAAAGTTTTTTCTGGCTTGGCGGAACCAGGAAGCGGGGAGCACGCGCCCCCCGCTTCACCGGTGTTCAGCTTGTCACTACTTTGCTTCCGGCGGGATGAGAGCTGCCGGAACCTTGATGCCTTTCTCCTTGTAATAGCGGAGCGCACCTTTATGCATGGGCATGTTGACCCCGACGAAAGGCTTGGCCTTGTTCATGGTCTGCAAAGTGGCGGCTGTTTTGTGAATCTCGGCGATGTTATCCCAGGTCAGCTTGGTCATTTGATAGACCGTTTCCTCGGACATTTTAATATTCACGGCCAGCTGGAATGTGTTGGCGCCGACGATGATATCCTTTTTGTTGTTGATCTGGCCCTTATAGGTGCCAGCCGGGATGATCCCCGTCTCTCGTCCCGTCTTGGAGATGTAGTTTTTCCAGGCCTTGGACTTCACCTGATCGCCGATGTCCAGCAGGTAGAATTTCTGCTTCAGGCCCAATTGCTCGACCATGGCGGCACCAATGCCGGATGGGCGCATATAGACGTCAAGCTTGCCGTCCAGCATGGCCTGCAACCCGCCGCCCCAGGGCAGGCGGACGGCTTTGTAATCCACGTTGGGTTTGTATCCCGTCAAAACCCGGATGATGAACTCGGATGTAACCGCGGCGGCGCCTGACGGCGGGCCGGTGAAAACGGTCTTTCCCTTCATATCCTTGAAAGTCCGGATGCCGGAATCCTTAAAGGTAATCGGGTGGAAAAGAACCGCGTTCCATCCCCAGATGGAGCGCACATTTTTGGATGCCGCGATGGCTTGTTTGTGGGAGCGCTTTTTGTACATGCGCGAGCCCTTGGACAGGAATGTGTAGATGGTCGTCGGGAAGGGCATGACTTCCAACTGCCCACGTCCCAGCTTGAGGGCGGAGCGGGTCAAGGTCTGGCTGTCATTGATTTGGATCGAGGTGTCCAGCACCCGGTTCCAGATCTTGCCCAGAACCACGATCACCGTATGGGACACATTGCCCGGTGAGCCCGTATCGGCCCGCAAAATTTTTGATTTCTGAGCCATGGCGGCGGGTGCGCTAAGCGCCATTGCGCCGGTCAGGGCCAAGGCCGCGACCGAATATTTGATGGTTTGCGAATTCATGTTGTCCTCCCGTTAAATTTAGTTGGCGTGATGTTACCCGCGAATCGTCACAAAGGCCATAGGGGAGTATTGGGCCAATCACTGGTTGACCCGGCCCAGTGATGCTGCGTCAATAGGCGAAGGCCATACGGGAGGAATAAACAATGTGCGCCAAGAAAACCGAGATCGATTTCGATAAATTCCGCTTACGCAGTTTCATCGAAAGACTGAACGATATGGGCCAGGTGGAAACCCATGAAGAAGCGGTGCCCCTGACCGGGCTCAGCTCGATCATTGAAAAATCCTCGAAGGCGGTTTTGTTCAAAAATGCGGGACCTGAAAAAGTGGAACTGGTCTCCAATGTAGCCGGTGGCCGGGTGCGCCTGGCAGCCGCTTTGGACACGACGCCCGACAAGGCCCATGACGAATTGCTGAAAAGGTTCGAAAATCCCTTGTGTCACGTGGAAGTGCCCTCCGATGAAGCGCCGGTCCATGCGGTCAAGCTGACCTGCGATCAGGTGGATTTGACCAAGCTGCCCTTCCATCCACAGCATGAATTCGACGGCAGTTGCTATATCAGCTCGGGCATCGATTACACCATTGATCCCCAGACCGGGCGGACCAATGTGGGCAGCCGGCGTCTTTCCTTGCGCAACCGGACCCAGACCGGCACCAACGTCACGGCACCTTCGGATTTGAAACGCATGTATGAAGGATGCGCCGAGCGCGGCGAAAAGCTGCCCATCACCTTCACCTTGGGCACCCATCCCCTGAATTTTTATTCCGCTACCATGCGCAAGCCCGGCGAAGAGCTTGGCTGGCTGGGTGCCATGCGGGGCGAGCCGGCCCCCATGGTCAAAAGCTTGACCAACGATATTTTGGCGCCGGCCGATGCCGAGATGATCCTGGAAGGCTATCTGGATGAGCGGGGATATTGTGAACCGGAAGGGCCTTTTGGTGAATATATGGGCTATTACGGCGCCATTCATATGGATCCGGTCTTCACATGCACGGCCATCACCATGCGCTCGGACGTGCTTCATCAAAGCCTGCAGCACGGATCGGCTTTTGTTCTGGATCACTGCGATTCGGCCAATATGAGCGCCCTTCGTCTGGAAGCGGACGCCTTGCGCGTCCTCAGGGGCGCCATAAAAGATCCCCGGGATGCCTATCTGCGCCCCACTTCGGGCGGCTCGGGCACCTTGCGGTTTTCAATGAAACAAAGCCATTACGGCGAAACGCGGTTGGCCATCGCCGCATTATTCGGCAATATCCGCCAGCTCAAGCTGATCATGGCCTTCGACGAGGATATCGATATCCATGATGAACGGCAGGTGGAATGGGCCCTGGGAACCCGCTTTCAGGGGGACCGGGACATGATGGTCATGACCGGCGTTATGGGCCGGCCCATGGATCCGTCACTGGAGGGCAGGCGTCTCGGCGCCAAAACAGGTTTCGATTGCACCCGGCCTTTCGGGCGGGATGGCGAGATCGTCGTGACCCGCTGCGCGGCCAAGGAATTCGGTGGCCCGGCCCGCTTTCAGACGGTCGAACAGGCGCTCGAGGCCGAGCCCATGTATTATTCCCATATAATCGAGGCGGTGGGCAGTGACGATGGAAGGGAAGTGGCCCAGGCCCTGGATGATCTGCGCCAGGATGGCCGTTTGGGCCGGGACAAGGACGGGCGCTACCATTTGGCCCAGGCTGAGAAAGGAATGACTGGGATCGTCGGTGAGCTATATCACGATCCGAACGAGGGGATTTAGTCAGCCCAAATAGGCCGGAACCCAAAAAAATGGCGGCGGAACACGGGATTTGTGTTCCGCCGCCTTTCTTTACGCAGTCCGCCTGATCAGGCTGCCTTGATGCGGGCCAGGAAATCATCCACTTGCCCCGCCAAGGCTGTCGATTGCATGGACAGATTGCCGACCGCTTCCAGAACGATGGTTGAGGCCTGGCCGGTCTCATCGGCAGCCTCGTTGACGCCTGAGATATTGGAAGTGACCTTGGAAGTGCCGGCCGCCGCCTGCTCAACATTGCGCGCGATTTCCTGGGTTGCTGCCCCTTGTTCCTCCACCGCCGAAGCGATGGCCGAGGCAATTTCATCGATTTCACCGATAGTTTTGGCGATACCCTGAATGGCGTCTACCGATTCCTGGGTGGCGGCTTGCACACCGCCGATTTAAGCTCCGATCTCCTCAGTCGCTTTGGCCGTCTGATTGGCCAAGTTTTTACTTCGGAGGCACCTACGGTAAAGCCCTTGCCCGCATCGCCAGCACGCGCTGCCTCAATAGTAGCGTTTAAGGCCAGCAAGTTGGTCTGATCGGCGATGTCGGCGATCAGGGCAACCGCCTCACCGATTTTTCCGTTGCCGCGGCCAAACCCTGAATTTTCTCATCGGTTGCCTGAGCATCAGCTACCGCACGTCTGGAAACGTCCGAGGACTGGGATACCTGGCGGGAAATCTCCACAATGGATGAAGACAGTCCCTCCTCCGCCGCTGCCACGGTTTGCACATTGGTGGAGGCTTCTTCGGCTGCCGCCGCCACGGCGGCCGCCTGATTAGAAGTCTCCTCGGCCGTCGCCGACATTCCCTCGGCGGTTTCTGTCATGGTCGAAGTCGCGGTTGCGACCCCACTCAGAACGTCGCGCACCTCGGTGTCAAAGGCACCTGCCATCTGCTCCATATTGCGTGCTTTTTCGAGTTGGGTTTCCTGAGCCAGACGCTGTTCCTCGGCCATTTCATCGGCCTTGATCATGCTTTCCTTGAAGACCTGGACGGCACCGGCCATGTCGCCGATTTCGTCGCCGCGCCCGGTACCTTCGATCTCGACGGTCTTATTGCCACCGGCCAGTTCTCCCATTACATCAGTCATGGCGCAGAGCGGCGTGGTGATGCCCCGGACGATGAAATAGACGAACACGGCGGTCAGGGCCAAAAGCGCCAGCGTGATCACCAGAAAGGTGATAAAGCTGGTCTGGGCGCCGCTTTCGATTGATCCGACCAACGCCCCAAGATCACCGGTGATGTGGTCTTCAACTTTTTTCAGCAGGTTGATCTTCTTGGTGATGGTTCCGAACCAATAGGGACCGGTGATGCCCTTGATATCATTGGTGAAGGCGCTGTTGAGGGCGATTTTGCGCATGCGGTTGACTTCGTTCACATCAGCGCCAACCACCGTGCTTTTATGGAACGCCATTTGAGCGGCCGAGCCATTGATCCCGAAAACACCCAGATAGGTTTGCTGTTGGGCGATCAGGGAAACGAATTTACGGTAGACACCAGGGGCGAATTTTCCGGCGCCGAAACCACCGCCACCCATGGCCCGCTCTATCCCCGCCCGCTCCTTGCCTTGCAGATAGCTGGTATAAGCCGTTATTGCCCGGGTAACCTGGGCGTCTTTGCTCAAAATGGTCATCATTTCGACGATGCTCAAAAGTTTAGCGATGGTCGGCGTATAATAGCCGGCCATTTTTGGCGTCGTGGTGGACAATCCCCTTACCTGCTGGCGCATTCCGCCCATTTGGCCAAGGGCGGATGTGGACGCATTGATCCTGCCAACCAGCTCATCACCGAAGGAGGCCGCGTCAAAACTCTTTAAAACACTGAGAAGAGCGGTTCTATTGGTGTTTGTGAGCTGCTATTGCTGGGGCAGCTCGGGGTGAATTTTTTGCCTTTGGAGTCAATATAGACGGCGGAGGTGCCCCGTTCTTTCTGCATTTCATGAACCAGAGCGCTGATTTCCGGACCCAATCGTACCAATTCGCGTAATTGACCCAGGCTGTGTAAAAACAAAATTCGTCTCAAAAAATTGAAAGATTGATTCAAGAATCTTCCCTCTGCCGCAACATTGATTCGTCGGCATAACCATTCCTATTCAAATGTTGCGCGGAGGGCAGAAATACCCAAGTTTTTACACAGCCAAGACCCATTTCCGAAGCGGTCTGCTGTTTTTCGATGACGCTATAGCCGGAAAAGAGAATCAAGCCGATAACCGGTAAAAACAGCGCAATCAGAATGCGCGTTCCGATCTTGGTGTTTTCCATGAAACCGAACATTTTGGTAACCTTCGAACCCATCAAAAGTGAAATCAGACCTCGCCAAACATAAGCAGGGCCAGCGGTGTGCATAGGCATAACAAAAAGATGTGACCGGGGAATGACGCAGATGTTTCGCTCTGTTTCAGATTGTGACAATCGATAACTTTTTCACGCGGATCCCTTTCCGTGGCCAGATTGAGGCAAATCGCCAAAAACTCACGAGATACAATTGCCTCTGGACTTTTATCTGGTGAAGGGGTATATTCGCAGTTCC